>DATNQL010000152.1:0-6994 GCA_036704025.1 Stenomitos sp. | reverse complement strand
GCGAGTCGGAAGCCGAGTGCCGAGTATCGCTACCCCCTCTACAAACTGCCTGCGAACTTCTCAAGCTGGAAGAAACCTCATCCGACCCGTGCCGAGTTAGAAGGGGAAGATGGTTTAGGAACAAACAGCCAACTCAGAGGGGGCGAACTGGTCTGGTTGCGCGATCGCTTAGAGGCGTTTCTCGTTCAAGTCCAGGGTTCCGCCCGTCTTCAGCTACCAAACGGGAAGCAGATGACCGTTGGTTTCGCGGGTAAGACCGATTACCCCTACGTTAGCATCGGGCGAGAATTGGTCAAAGATGGCAAATTGCCCTTGGAGGGATTGACATTACAGGTTTTAATCGATTATCTGCACGCTAATCCGACCGAACTGAGTCAATATTTACCCCGCAATCCCAGCTTTGTTTTCTTCAGGGAAACCTACGGGGCACCTCCGACAGGTAGTATTAACGTACCTGTAACCCCAGAACGTTCGATCGCCACGGATAAATCTCTGATGCCACCGGGAGCCTTAGCGCTGATTCATGCTCCTATCCCCTACTCCAACCCCACGAGTCAACTCAAAACTCGGATGGTGAATCGCTACGTACTCGATCAGGATACGGGTAGTGCGATTCAGGGAGCGGGTCGCGTTGATATCTTTATGGGAACCGGTCCAAAAGCAGGCGATCGCGCGGGGGCAATTAATGGCACAGGAGAACTTTATTACTTGCTGCTCAAAAAGTGAGTAATAAGCTGTGACGCATTTAAGAAAGCCTATTTCCACACCCTACACCCTACACCCCACACCCCTTATGACAATTTCGCTATGGCAATTTAGCTGCACATCAGCTTACTAACTCCGGGTTAACTATGGTCTCTTTGATTACAAACCACAGAGGCACAGAGTTTACAGAGGCAAATAACCAAACGAAACCAAGAGATACAAAAGGTTATGAGTGCGGATTTGGTATAAGAAGATTGTTCGCTGACCCCCGATGGCTAGAAAATAAAAATGAGTTTCAGCCGCCAATCCTGCTCTTGGCGCGTTAGTTCAATGTGCCGAATAAATTCTCGAAAGTAGAATCGGCGCTCGGCTTCTGATAAATCATTCCAAAATTGGGGAATGGAAACGGCTTGAGCGATCGCTTGTAAATTGACAGGCGGTAGTGCCGCCAGTTGGGAGCGAAGTTGGGAAATTTCTGCCCGCAGCTTGTAGGCTCGTAAATCAGCCGTTTCTGAATCGAGGATACCCGTTGCGGTTAAAGTCGCCAGTTGTGCTAATATCTCCTCATTTTGCGCTATTTGCAGGTTCAGCGATTGTTTCACCCCATCCAAGTTAGGAGCATTCATACTCGCGACGGCACGAGGTAATTCTTGACATATGGACTTAATTGTGCAACTAAGTATTTTTTCGTAAGCGATCGCACGACACTTGGGACGCTTGGGGCAGCGAATCGGACGTAAATAGAGGTATTCTTTGTCGGTGCGAGGTCTGGTGACACTGGTGACTGTCATGTGAGACTGGCACTCCCCACACACGACTAAACCGGCTAAAGAACGAGGGGCGCTGGCAGTACGGGGAGGAAGTCGGCGGTTGCGACGTAGCAGGCGGTCGATCTGAGCCGCTTCTTCTCTGTCGAGAATCGGATTATGGGTATCGGAAATTACTTCTCCATTGTGATAACCTATATCCCCCCGATAGATGGGGTTGGTCAGCCAACGCCACCCTGTAGATACTGAAATTTTTTTATTGTACTTTTTTTCTAGATACTGCACGGCTCCCCGCAACGAGCCATACAGGAGAAACTGCTCAAAAAAATCTTTGACGACAGGGGCTGTAGAACGATCAATAATGTAGCGATCTTTACCGCGCCGATAGCCGTAGGGTGCTTTTCCAGGAGGAGGGAGAGCTTTGATGCGATTCCGAGCATGTCCTTGGCGAATACGACGGCTAGATTGATGATTTTGAATGTCACCGATGAGCTTGAATAAATTGGCTCGAATATTCGGACTCTCGGTAGTGGTGAGTTGGGAAGAGTTGTAGGGTTGCTCGGTGGCAATGACTTCGATACCCAGTGATTCGATTTGAGTGAGGCGATCGCTAACTTCTTCTAGGGTGTCTCCCAGTGCATCCAAGCGCTGGATTAACAAGTAATTGGCGGGTTCGACCTGGCAATCCACCAACAACTGCTGCAATTGCTGACGTCCTCCCAAGTCTTGATAAACTTGATCTACCTCAAATCCCCAAATCCTTGGGTTCGCTGGAGATTCAAGAAGGGGGTCACTGTAAAGGTAGGCAACAATTTTCATGCAATCGCGATCGCATCCCGTAGGGGTGTAATCCTTTATACCCTAAGCCTGACCTAATTCAATGATGTTACCATCTGGGTCTTGAGTAAACAGCGCCGCGCGACCCGATGCGCTCATTTGGAGAGAACAGCCCTGTTTTAATAGCTGGCTTTTGGCGGCATCCAAGTCAGCCACAGATAGAGCGAGGTGAGGGTTACGTCCCCATTTTTCGGGATTTTGCAGTTTGGGCTGAAGGGATGAGTCTAAAATCAGATGAATTTGAAAGTCTCCCACTTGATACCAAACACCAGGATATTTGAGGATGCGCTCTACTTTAGATAATCCTAAAATATTGCCATAAAAATGCTCTGCCTTTGCCAAGTCAGAAACAAGAACAGCGACATGAAGACACCGATTAATTTGCATCACGAGTTTGAAGGAAAGAATACAAGGTAGATGGGTCTGATGTCATTTATTTTGACCTAAATCACCCACCTAGGTGAACATCAATGCAACATCAGCCTCTGGCGACTCCCCAACGGTCATCCCTATTTCACCATCAAGGCTCAGTATCAAGAGTTCATCCATGATGATGAAGCTCTATGTGCATCAACAAGAAGTGGTCAATTCGTCGCTTTCCAGGGATTCTCTTATTTTTTGGCTACCGTCAATCTTATTGAAACCTTGACTTGACAATGGAATTGCCTAAGTTTTAAGATTGGCTCACTTTCCAGGTACCAGGATGATCGTTGCCACTCCGGTGAGATTCAGGCTGTCCTCGTTGTAAAACACCGTGCGTGCGACCAGATCAAGGTAAACTTTGGAACGAAGTTGACCTTGCCAAGCAATCGAATCACCAACTTCACGGTAGGGATATTCGTCTTTGAGGAGTCCACTTAACTCTGCACCTTTCTCAGTTTTCCCAACATAGGTTAAAGTCGTGCCGGAAATCGTTTCTCCTCGTTTGATTCGGTAAATGACTGGCAGTTTATAGACGATCAACTGGGAGGTGGATTTGTCTGAAATCTTTGGGATTGAACCGGGTTTAGGTGCTATTTCATTCACCCTCAGATCAATAGTACCTGCAAGCTGTAACCGCTCTGGATTAAACCACAATACGCGATCGCGTAGTTGCACATTCACCCCCTCTACAGGACTTCCTTTCCACTCCAGGGAGTCACCCTGCTGTTTGAAGGCACGCTGTCCTTGAATGCGAACTTCAGCCGTTTTCTCATCCTTCAATCTGACGTACTCAATATCACTCCCAGCCAGGAAAGAATTTACAGGAATAGCCTGTTCTATTGGGCCTTTGTACATGACCATACCTTTCGGAACAGGTTGACCGATAGGTAATTGTTCAATGACTCGTTGAACCTCTTTTTGTACACCCTCTGACTCTGGAGTTTCAGTGGATGTTGAAGTTTTTTCAGGAGGCCCAGTTCCACAAGCGGAAAGTAGAGTTATCAATCCCAAAATTCCAATAATTGAAATTAAAAAATCTACCGGAGTCCTCCGATATCTCATGATTTTAGCCTGAACGAAGGGTTTTCAAATGTTAATAAAAGGGTCGAAAATCGAATAATCATCCATTATTTAGGCTGGTTTCGAGCGAATCATTAATAGCTGATATCTGCCGGAGTAACTGTAGCTGGTGAATTAAGATTTTCAATGGTTACGCCTTGAACAACTAAGACAGAACAAGGAGCATGATGTACTACATAGTTACTGACACTCCCTAACAAAATTTCGGAGAGTCCTTGATGACCTCGGCGACCGATAACAATTAAATCGGCTTCCCAGTTTTGGGCGACTTCACAAATCAATATTCCAGCCTCTCCAATCTGGCAGTCCAATTCGCTAGAAATATTCTTTAATGTGGCTTGGTGGCTATAAGTTTGCAGCCAATTATGAGCTTTTTCCAGTTCTTGTTGAAGATGCTCTCGATGGAGTCGGTGGAAGTTTCCATACAAGTCGATGTCAGCCAATGTTCCAATAAAGGGAGTCCACTGTTCATTGGCGTCCCAGCTCATACTGTGAAACAACAAAAGATGGCTTTCCTCTATTTGGGCTATCTCTAGAGCTTGTTCAAATACCACGAGAGATTGAGGAGAGCGGTCAAGAGCAACCAGAATTTTGTTAAGAGCCATAATCGTTCCCTCCTCAGGGATGAATTGACTACATACTGACAGTTGCCATGATTGCTATGGGTTTTAAGCGAATAACGAGTCAGAGAGGGACTGCCAAGAATTGTATAATAAGCGTCAGTATTGACTCCATACTCTCTGAGACGGATATCAGCTTACTTCTCATCATCCCCTAAATCTACTATTACGGATCTAGTTTGTAAGATTCTTTTACTTATCTCTCAACAAAGTGTAAAACTGATTAGCCGTTGTGGAGGGTACAACTAAAGACGTTTGCTCCACAAAAACTACAATCTTGCGGAGCGTTGATTCAGCACACCCGCTAAGCTCCTCAAAAATATAAAGTTCTTAAAAATAACGGTCTTAAAGCTTCATACAATTCTTTGAGCTTATCCCTTGCGGATACCCTGAAATCAGGAAGGGCAGCCATAAGGGCTGCCCCTGACTTTCTCTAAATAAAAAAGCCGATAAGGCTATTGCCTTGCCCCACTTTGTTGTACGAGCAGGAAACGTGAACAATTGACGAAAAGAGCGTGTCATTACAGGGAGGCAAAGCCTAGACTAACTGAATCTTCGCTAGAGGAATCACGGACTTGATTGTTATCTTCTCTAACAGAAGACCATTCTTCTTGGATGTAGTTCAAATCGGCTTGTTTTGCCACATAGTTTTCCACATAACCACAACGAACACAAACATAGGTATCAAGATAGGCATAACGATTGCCAAAGTTGCCTGAACCTATCGTCATGGTATTGAGAGCCGGAAATTTTCGATTCGTGTTGCTAAAAACTTCATGAGAACCACACTTAGGACATTGCCCACTTTTCATGAAATGACTACCTTAGCGTTACAACCTAGCTGAGTTCTTTTTTCTTCAGTGGTGCAACCCCATCGGGATAATTTGCTATCGTGGCAAAAAAGTTGGGTGGAGGTACTCTTGCCTAGGGTTAGACAGGCTAAGCGTCTGCCTTGAGGTAAGCTATGGCTTTGATTGTCCGACGAGAGCCATTTGAGAGTCTGACAATCCTCCCTGCTGAGGACAAAATCTACGGTAATCCAGTCGGGTTTTAATGGATTTTTTGGGAAAACTACTTCCCAAAATTAGAGAAACGTGTCAGCATTTATTAAATCCGGTAACTTGATGAATTTACCGTAGATTTTAGGAGTATTTTCATGAGCAAGTGGCAACGCCTTCCTGTTTCGGGGAGGCACTCGATAGTGCAAATTATTAATCGTGTTGTTAAGGCTGTGCCAGGGATTGAGCAGGGTGGGCAGCCAAGAGGTCGGCTAAACTACAGTTCACGACGGGGGTTTTTGTCCCTGTTTCTGGTAGGAGTCAGTTTGAGTGTAGCAATCTCAGCTTGCTCTGGAGGAGGAGGGAACAGCACAACCGCCTCCAGCAATTCTGCTAGTAGCGGAGCGAGTCAGAAAAAAGATGTGGAGGTAACCCTTGTCTCTTTTGCGGTAACCAAAGCCGCCCATGACCAAATTATTCCCAAATTTGTAGAACAGTGGAAGAAAGACCATAACCAAAACGTCAAGTTCAAGCAAAGCTACGGGGGTTCAGGTTCCCAAACCCGTGCTGTGATTGATGGCTTAGAAGCCGATGTCGTCCACCTCGCCCTTGCTCTTGACACCAAGAAAATAGAGAAAGCAGGGCTAATTCAACCCGGTTGGGAACAAGAAGCACCCAACGATAGTATTGTCAGCAAATCTGTAGGCGCTATTGTCACCCGTGAAGGCAATCCCAAAAACATTTCCACTTGGGCAGACTTGGCTAAACCCGGAGTACAAGTGATTACCGCTAACCCCAAAACCTCTGGGGGTGCACGCTGGAACTTTTTGGCTTTCTGGGGTGCCGTAACCAAAACAGGTGGGGATGAGACTAAGGCTTTAAACTTCACAAAGCAAGTCTTGAAGAACGTCCCTGTAATGCCCAAAGATGCGCGAGAAGCGACTGATGTATTCTTCAAGCAAGGTCAAGGTGATGCCTTAATCAACTATGAAAATGAGATGATTCTGGCGAAGCAGCAAGGTGAGAACCTCCCCTATGTTGTACCGGATGTGAATATCTCCATCGACAATCCCATTGCCGTTGTAGACAAAAACGTAGATAAACACGGAACGCGTGAAGTTGCCGAAGCTTTTGTCAAATTTTTATACACTCCAGAAGCACAACGAGAATTTGCCAAGGTAGGATTTCGTCCTGTTGACCCCACCGTAGAAAAAGAAGTGGAAAGCCAATTTCCCAAAATCAAAACCCTCTTCACAGTTAAGGATTTAGGGGGATGGGACAAAGTTCAGAAGCAATTCTTCGATGATGGGGCTGTCTTCGACAAAATTCAAGCAGGCAAGTAAAAATCATCTTGGGTTGCTCATCTCAGGGGTTCGTTGTTGGTTTTTAGTCCGCTAATAATCAACAACTAATCACCAAGATTTAACAGTCAATATCCAATCACTAATGATGAACAATGGCTATATCTTCTCCTTTCCCACGCACTCCGGATTGGAAAAAATCAATGGCTCCACTGAGCAAATTTTCTTGGCCTTGGGGAATCACGCTTGGGTATCTCACTCTA
>DATNQL010000151.1:0-4740 GCA_036704025.1 Stenomitos sp. | reverse complement strand
TCATCTTGTCACTCCTTGGTCTTGAGCAATCCTCAGCGCAACACCTTGGGCCAGGTGAAATAAAATGTTGTGCCCTGACCTTCTTGAGACTCTAATCGGATCGTACCTCCTTTACCTTCTACAATCCGTTTGGCGATCGCTAAACCTAACCCTGTATTCTCTAAGCTGTCCTTGGCTTGCAGGGTCTGAAAAATGCCAAATACTCTCTCATGAAACTGAGGCTTGATGCCCAAACCATCATCGACCACCGTAAACGTATAAGCCTCGGATTGTTCCTCAACGTCGATCTTTACCGTTCCATCCGCTAAGGGGTGGTGTTTAATCGCATTATCGATCAGATGAGTAAAGACTTGCTCAAGGGGCAATCGCTCTGTGAGCAGCGTGGGCATTCCGGGCGCAATCATAATCCTAAATTGAATGGGTGGATTCAGGCTATGAATTACTTGTTGCAACAACAGGGCAACATCTACAAGCTGTGGCTCTGATTTCAGCCGTCCTGCACGAGAATACTGCAATAGACCTTCGATCAGGACTTCTAAGCGGTAAACTCTTCCTCGTAGCAGTTGAAGTTGATGCCGATTTTCTGCATTGAGTTGGTTGGCGATATCTTCTTCAATCCACTGCGATAAGTTGGCGATCGCACGTAGCGGTGCTTTCAAATCATGAGAGGTAATATAGGCAAATTCGTCAAGTTCTTTGCTGCGCTTTTCTAAAGCGGCTGTGGTTTGAGCCAGTTGGGCGGTTACCTCGTGGAGGGCGGCATCGGTTTGCTGAGCCTGCATGGCTCCAGCTAAGACGTTAGCGACCGATTGGAGAAAATCTACATCACTCTGGCTAAACACCCGTTGTTTAGTCGTGTGAGCGGCTAAAACGCCCCAAGGCTGGGGGGATAGGGTTGCACGATGGAGAGAGGAGGATTGCGGCGACTGAGGGAGGAGGGCAGGGGCAGAAGGAGGTAGCTCAGCTTGAGTTGAAGAATTCGGCGGCTGTTCTTGGTTCACGCCAGCGGGATCTCCGATGTCATCCTCTCGCTCCAGTGGTTGGGTGAGGGATGTTCCCCCCATCATCACACTAATGCCGCTGCGAATCCCATGCTCGTGCAGCAAGGGTGAACCCTGAAAGCGGGTTTCGCTGGACAGGTTTTCCACCACCACCGATTGACCGGATTGCAGGGTATAACCGGCCTGTGTATTGGGGCTGGCGTCAATTAAAGCTTGCCCAACAAGTCCCTCCTGCCATCCGATACCAGCTCGAAGTTTCAAGGAATTGTCATCGGGAAGCCATTCCCACACTTGACAATATTCCACTCCAAGGATTTGGCAGATCAGAGCAAGGCATTCGTCCATGAGGGTAGACACAGGAGCACGCAAGAGCGCCTGTTGACCGAGTTGTGCGATCGCCGCTTGCTGACGCAGACGGGCTTGCAGTTCGACTTCCGCCTGCTTGGCGAAAGTAATGTCCACCATCAGCCCACGACGCTTGTGTACCCGCCCCTGTTCGTCCCGAATCACATAGCCGCGATCGCGTAACCAAACGACTCGCTGATCGGCGGTTAGACATCGATACTCCAGTTCATAATCTCGGTCTTGAACGACTTTCTTACGGCATACTGCCACAGTCCACTGCCGATCTTCGGGATGAATCAAATTCACCCAAAAATCTGGGTTTTCCAGCCACTGCTCCACCGGATAACCCAATACCTGTTCAGCACTGTGGCTGACAAAGGTAAACTGTTCGGTTATGGCATCTGTTTCCCAAATAATGGTGTGAGACAGTTCATTGACCCAATTTCCATGGCGGTATTGGGCGGACACAGGGGTGTCAGCGAGGGCTGATTCCCTTCGGGATAATGTCGCTGGCGGCAGATTGCCAGTTGCGAACACGGGAGTGAGTTCAATTCCTCGCCCAGAAGATTTCGCGTCTTGGAAACACACAGGAATGTCTAGTGGACTGGAAGAACTCACAAAAGGAAAAAGAGCGAAGGCAGCTGCCCTAGCCCTCTTTACTGAAGGGTTAATGCCCCTCTCCTCCCCTTTTGGATCAGAAACGCTATGGTTGATGGAGTAAAGAGTCTGATCCTTGAGGGTGTAAATCCCCACCCATTCTAAAATCTGACCCTGTGTGCCTCTGACAGGCATTCGTTGCCCCATAAACCAGCGGTAAGTCCCGTCAGAGCCACGAATGCGGCATTCGATGGGGTCGGATTCCTGTCGATCAGATCTCTTCGACTCCCCCAAAACAGCGCTGGCGAGATAGCTCTGCTGCAAGCCATCACGGTCTTCTGGATGTATGGCCTTGAGAAATCCCCAGCCCAGTGATTCTGAGGCTGTTAAACCGGTATACTCATACCAACGGGGGTTAAAATTAGTAACTGAGCCATTGACTTGTGCCAACCAAACAATTTGAGGTAGGGTAGCCAGAAGACCATAAATTCTGGCTTCACTGGTTTCTAGGCGTCGAGCAAGGCTCTGGGGATTTTGCAAATCGTCAAAGTCGTTGCCAGAGGTTGATAAATTGGGATTAAAGGATATATCCATATACGGATTCTTTTAAAGAGTTTTAGCTCCAAAATTTAAAGTTTAAGGTGTCTCCACCCAGCCTTTAATGGAAGCCAATGGTAAAAGACGTTTGTTTAATTACAGTATTATTCAGAATGTATCTGAAGTACTGAAATCCCTACCCCTACCGATGGGTGGACATCCCTCGACGCTTGACCCGAACTTCATAAACTCCCTCTGTAAGAGCTAGAAAATTCCACAGCCTGGACGTGAAAGATGAGTAAAATTCGTGTTGCTCTCATTGAAGACCATGACCTGACTCGGGTCGGGATTAGAACAGCGCTGCAACAGCGTAGTGAAATTGAATTTGTGGGTGAGGCCGCCAATGCCGCAGAAGGTCTGAACTTATTGGATACGTCCAGACCGGATATCGGGATCGTTGACATTGGTCTTCCCGATATGGATGGGATTGAATTGACAAGGCGCTTTAAAGAGGCTCAAGCTTCGGAGGAGGAGGCTCAAACCAGAATTCTGGTACTGACGTTGCAGGATAACGAAGACGCTGTGTTAGCGGCTTTCGCGGCCGGTGCCGATTCTTACTGCATGAAAAATATCAGTTTTGATAATTTATTAGAGGCGATCCAAGTCACCTACGAAGGGAATGCTTGGATTGATCCAGCGATCGCCAAAATCGTTCTGAAGAAAACCAAGTCCATGGACAGGGGAGCAGAAACGGCGGCGGCACTGAAAACCGTGACGATCAACGCCACGGAATCAGAATATAGCAAATTAATTGAAGCTGACCCCTTAACCGAGCGAGAATTGGAAGTTTTGCAACTGATCGTTGAAGGTTGCAGCAATGCCGCGATTGCGGAAAGACTCTACATCACGGTTGGTACCGTCAAAACTCATGTCCGGAATATTTTGAATAAGCTGTGTGCTGATGACCGAACACAAGCGGCTGTCCGCGCCCTTCGTTCGGGATTGGTGGGTTAAGAGTTCATTCCCTAGCAATAGCAGTCACCGTCCCAAGCAGTGGGCGTCCATAGACGTACTAATCGAGAGCCAGCGGTACTCCCTACTGCTGGCTTGTCTCATCTGAAGTCTGAAAAAAAGATGAAATCACTAGAACAACCATCTCCTGACGCGAACAGGCCATCTCCACCCATCTCAACTTCAGACGTCTTGAGTTATGGGATGAACCATTGCTAGTTAACCAAACGCTCATTTATGCTGTTAAGGTTCAAAACAGTAATGATCAGGAGCGACTTCCACAAGAGATACAACCCAAATCGGTCAAAATTTCTTGCCCAACGGATTGGTGATTAAGCTGTTTCAAGGATGATCAGGGTGAAACGAAGGAAATGTTAGTACTAGTGAGCATTTTGGTATCGGGCTACCTGACTGACGAGCGTTTTCGGATGGACGAGTATTCCGATACGTTAAGCCCATGCCGTCACAGAACGTCTGATACATCGACAGTCTCAGTAACCCGATGAGAAGATACTTTGAGTGATTAAGCGGCGCACCACTGAGTCAAATCCCAGGGGCATCTCAAGTGGAAAGAAGGTTGAGAGAATTGTGATTGGTAGCCAGAAACAGCCTCCTTTAAACCAATCGGCGAATCCTCAAGCTGTCGTCTCTAACTAACCTGGATCTGGAGTAAGCAAATGAGTCAGGCAGATCAAAGCAGACTTAAACTAATGGTGGTGGACGACGAGCCTGACAACCTGGATTTGCTGTATAGAACGTTCCGACGCGATTTTCAAGTCTTCAAAGCCGATGGGGCTGTGAGTGCTCTGAACTTGTTGAAAACTCAAGGGGAGATGGCTGTGATTATTTCTGATCAGCGGATGCCCCTGATGAACGGAACCGAATTCTTAAGCAAAACGGTTGAACGTTTCCCCGATACGATTCGCATCCTGTTAACGGGCTACACTGATGTTGAAGATTTGGTGGAAGCGATTAACTCAGGCAAGGTTTTTAAATATATTACTAAGCCTTGGAATCCCGAACACCTCAAAGCCGTTGTTCAACAAGCCGCCGATACTTACCGAGTCCTCAAGCAAAGAACTCATGAACTTCGCCGCGCCTTACGACGCGAAGAACTCTTTAATGTAGTGACAACAGCGATTCGCGAGTCACTCGATTATCAGAGTATGCTGCAAACGGTTGTCACCATGATTGGTCGCAATTTTGAGGCAACGGGTTGCCTGCTACAACCGGTGGATGGTGAGCAACT
>DATNQL010000150.1:0-9259 GCA_036704025.1 Stenomitos sp. | reverse complement strand
AGCGATCACCTAAGCCACCTAACTGCACTAAATTCAGCAGTTCCTCGACCCGTGCCTTCACTTTTAACTTGGGCGTTTTGCGAATATCTAAGCCAAAGGCAATATTTTGTCGCACCGTTAAGTGTTTGAACAGGGCGTAGTGCTGAAACACAAACCCAATATTGCGGTCTTGGACGCTTGTATTCGTCGCATCTTTGCCTGTTAGCCAAATTTTACCGGTGTCGGGTGGCTCTAAACCCGCAATCACCCGCAACAACGTAGATTTTCCAGAGCCGGATGGACCGAGTAAGGCGACTAAGGAACCACTTTTGATTTCTAGGTTTACGTCATCAACAGCCTTAAAACTACCAAACTGTTTAGATACATTTTCAACAACAATACCCACGGCTATGGACCCTCTATGAAGCGATCGGCTTTTTTATACTGGGCGGTGTGGCAAGATAGCGAGTTACCGCTACCACTATAATCCCCGGTTCTTAGATGGGATTACTGTAGTTTTATACCATAAAATAATTGCTTTTTGTGTGTTTTTTTTATAACGTAACTAGAGAAAAATTTCTCCACCCCTTACTAGCCCCAACTGCAACAATCGGCTGAACCACAATCTAATGCTCCACAATCTAACCCAGAGCCGCAATCCGTTGTAAAGCAATCACTGGCAGAAACGCTACAATCAGCTACAGCACAACCCAACTCAGAACTCCAATCTACACAATCGGCGATTTCCTCGATAGGGCAGCTGTTGTTCTGTACAGGTTGTGAAGAAGTCTTTCTTCGACGTTGCCTGCGTCCTTGAGTCTCCTGCTCTGGATTAGGACTATCTTCATTTTGGCAGCGATAGGAATACCTGGCTTTCAAAATCTCATTAGCTTCTCGACAAGCCTGAAATCGTTGCCGCGATGCTCTAATGGCTTCCACTAACCCTTCTTGAGCAATCAATCGTTTGATGTACTGGGAGCAGGATTCGCCACCCTGTACCAGGCGGTGAGCACAAGAAAAGCCTTTTTGAGGGGAAATGTGCTTCTGGTAGCCAGCAATTAAGGAAATGGCAATTTGCTGGGGTACAGAAGTGGCAGCCAAAGTTTTCATTGAGTTGTAGGGATCGAAGGAATTTGACCATGCAGAGATTAGCTACAAACACTCAAACCCCAATTTAGGACATAGCTGGCTGCGTCGCGACGTATCGTACAGGATGACCAATCACTCCATGAATTGTTAAATTATATGACGCTTAGTTGTTAAGCAGTATTTCAAGTTGAGCGAATATCTAAGCCTGTCGGTCAGCTATGCCGAAAGTCCGTGATACCATGCATTCCGTAGCTCTAGCAAGATTGGGAGAAAACATGCCAGCACTTAGAGTTGCTGTTGTTGGGTCAGGGCCAGCCGGCTCTTCTGCCGCCGAGACTTTGGCAAAAGCCGGAATTGAAACTTATCTGTTTGAGCGCAAGCTCGACAACGCGAAGCCCTGTGGTGGCGCGATTCCGTTGTGTATGGTGAGTGAGTTTGACCTGCCACCGGAAATTATTGACCGTCGAGTGAGAAAAATGAAAATGATCTCACCGTCGAATGTCGAAGTTGATATCAACATAGAAAAAGAACACGAATATATTGGCATGTGCCGCCGCGAAGTCCTCGATGGCTTCATGCGTAACCGCGCTGCCAAGTTAGGTGCCAAGCTGATTAACGGTACCGTTCACAAACTCGATATTCCGAGCAATAATACAGACCCTTATATCCTCCACTACGCCGACCATTCTGATGGCAGTCTGGAAGGCACAGCTAAGACCCTGAAGGTTGATTTGGTGATTGGGGCCGATGGAGCCAATTCCCGCGTGGCGAAGGCCATTGATGCTGGGGATTATAATTATGCGATCGCATTTCAAGAGCGCATCCGTCTGCCAGAAGACAAAATGGCTTACTACGAAGACCTGGCAGAAATGTATGTCGGGAACGATGTTTCCACCGACTTCTACGCTTGGGTTTTCCCCAAATACGACCACGTCGCCGTTGGTACCGGTACGATGAAGGTCAACAAAGCCGACATCAAAAAGCTGCAAGCCGGTATCCGTGCTCGTGCGGCTAAACGCTTGGCTGGGGGAGAAATCATTAAAGTCGAAGCTCACCCCATTCCCGAACATCCTAGACCCCGTCGCGTCGTCGGTCGGGTGGCCTTAGTAGGAGATGCTGCCGGTACAGTCACCAAGTCTTCGGGTGAAGGCATTTACTTTGCCGCTAAATCTGCCCGGATGTGTGCTGAAACCATTGTCGAAACCTCTAACGGGGGTACTCGCATTCCCACAGAAGCTGACCTCAAGCTGTATCTGAAGCGTTGGGATAAGAAGTATGGCATGACCTACAAAGTCCTGGATATTCTCCAAACCGTCTTCTATCGCTCCGACGCCACCCGTGAGGCGTTTGTTGAGATGTGTGCTGACAAGGATGTGCAAAAATTGACCTTTGACAGCTATCTCTACAAAACCGTTGTACCCGCCAATCCTTTGGTGCAAATGAAAATTACGGCAAAGACGATTGGTAGCCTGCTGCGGGGAAATGCCCTAGCTCCCTAGAACTCAGCCATTATCCTCTTTATTCCAGAGGAGTGAGGCATTCGTCCCAAGACATGTAATTTTAATTTCAATGTCTCAGATGAATGCTTCACTCCTTTTGGATTTCAACAGTTTCAAGCCATGAGCCTTAAGACTGTGGCTCTAATTTCAGACCGCATCCCGTTGGTTGATTGAAGCACTTTTGTTCAGTTCCGACAAGATGAGATAAACCACACCTTGTTGCACAAGCTGTTTGATTTCAATCTTTTCACGGTTTGAACAGTAGAGGGAGGCTGGGGAAATGGTGATGATTTTCTCAGAATTGATCGCCGCATAACTATTCGGCATTCTATCCAAGATGTAGGTTAATAGCTTTTGCCGTAATCTCGGATTGTTCAAAACTTTGTGATATGTAGCAGCCGGATAGATATGGCCTGAAAGATTTTCAATCTCTCCATTTATTTTTAATAAAGTTAAATTAACGACTGTTATATCCATTTTTTACTCCTTGGGTTCACAGGCCAGGGTTCAGGTATTAGGAGAGAGTGATGTGGCTCAAATGGGGGCGGCGATGAAGGCTATGACAGACTCTCTGGAAAAGTTTTATATTTTTCCTGTCAAAGCTCAGGCTACCTTAAGAAATTTATTTGATCTTAAGGTTTGATGAGATTGTGCATGAAAGTTGATGTACACCCTGAGGCTGCTGATTACTGAACCGACAATCGAGTAGCTGGTTTTGTCCTGAGTGTACAGACCGGAAGTAAAAAATTTGAGGAAGAGATCGGGAAGAAATGGGGAATCGGGATTTTGAAGGGAATTGGAGCGAATCCCTCAAGAAAAAAATAGGTCAATCCGGCGAGTGGAGTGACCCTATTTTCGGCTGAACAACCTGAAACGGATAATTTTAACTCGCTTCTGAATCTACCTCGGTCGTAGACTGCTCAGTTGTGGGCAATTCTAAGCAGTAACCTGCACCATAAACGGTTTTGATATATCGGGGATGGCGGGGATCAGGTTCTAGCTTGGTTCTGAGATGGCGAATATGCACCCGAATTGTTTCAATATCATCATCTGGATCGTAGCCCCAAACCTCCTTAAGGATTTCGCTAGGAGAAACGGTTTGACCATGGCGCTGGAGTAAGCAGTGCAGAAGTTCAAACTCTAGATGTGTAAGTTTAACCGTCTCTTCAAACCAAATCGCTTCAAACCTTTCGGGAACGAGGGTTAAAGGCCCATAGTTCAGGATTTCTGCGTGCTTGGCGGCTTGAGGGATACGGTCTGTGCGTCGGAGTAACGCTCGTACTCGCGCCAGCATTTCTTCGAGTTCAAAGGGTTTGGTTAGATAATCATCGGCACCAGCATTAAAGCCATCTACCTTGTCTTGAGTTTGACCGAGGGCAGTCAACATCAATACAGGAATATCGGCAGTGCGCTCGTCCCGGCGAAGTCGTTGGCAGACCGTGAAGCCATCGACTTTGGGCAGCATTAGGTCAAGCATAATCAGGTCTGGCTGAAGCTGGAGGGCTAGTGCCTGACCTTTGATGCCATCGGCTGCTTGATTAACTTCGTAACCAGCCATCTCCAAATTGATGGAGACTAATTCTGAAATTGCAGGGTCGTCGTCGATGACCAGTATCCGGGGCATCACTAAGAGTGTGAACTAAGGTGTCTGTTAACGTTCGATAAGAACTGTGAGATGAGCTAAAAATACTTTACTGATTATAAGCACAGATTCTATATTCTTTTTGAAGAAACTAGGGGTAACTAAACTTTTTTCGGTAATGATTTGACAATAAGTCCGTCGTTGACTCGGTTTGCTTCCTCTGAAAAAGAAGACATAGACTCATGAGTCGTTCTGTGACCCGCGATCGCCTTCTCTAGGAAACGCGACGCGAACGGCATCAGCGAAACGGCTCTCACCGCCATTCATTAGGTCAGATTCCGGTAAGTATGTAAAGATTTACAAAGAAGTTGAGGGCTATGCGCTGAAGTGATGGTGCCGCAAGATATCCACGTCAGGGTACTCTCACCCTAGTCAGTGCCTCTAGGCTTCTGTGCGTTGGCTCAAAGTGAGTCATCGCATCCGATTTGTGCTTTCACCATCCCCCAGTATGCCCGATCCTTCTTACACTCCACCGTGGTGGCTCCAGAATGGACTACTCATGACGCTGTACACGGCGTTGAGCGCATCCCGTCATTGGGAAAAGACCACCTCTGCAACAGAGCCGTTTTACCAAGAACAAATCTTTAGGGGTGCAGAGGGTGTGCCGATTTATGGACTGGTTGCCATTCCTGAGAATCCCCAAGCAACCTTGGTGGGTACCTATGGCATTACAGGTGATCTCGATAACCAATGGTTTCTTCGGCTGCTGGGGCGTAAGGCATTTGCCCAAGGCTATGCCGTGGTTCTGTTTGATTGGCGAGCTCACGGCAAAACGGCTGAGTTATCTCCGACGTTAATCTCTGATGGCTTATATGAGGGAGAAGATTTTGTCCGCATTGCAGCTCAGGCTAAGGCAATGGGGTGTCCAGCTCCCTTCTGGTTTACAGGGTTTTCTCTAGGAGGACAACTGGCGTTATGGGGTGTTAAAGCCGGACAGACCATCAAGAGTTGGGGGCAGGATTTGGGGCTGCTGGAGTCAGAGATTGGAGGCGGAGCCGTGATTTGTCCTAGCTTGGATTCCAACCGCTCTCTTCGCTATCTGGTGAATGCTCCATTGGGTAAGTATTTGGAAAAAGCGATCGCACGGCAACTCAAAAAACTGGCTTGGCGTCTACATGAGGCTCATCCAGGAGCCATTGACCCAGCCGCGATTGAGCGAGCCAACAGTATTTGGGGTTTTGACCACGAATTAGTGATTTCGCGTTTAGGCTTCTCCTCCGTCGAAGAATACTACGATGCTAGCAGTGCGCTTCATCTGTTACCGCAACTCAAGAAACCGACTTTAATCCTTTATGCAGCCGACGATCCCCTGTTTGATCCCACGATTGTGCCAGACTTACAAGCGGCTTGTGCGGGGAATTCTGCGATCGACTTGGTGTTAACGAAACACGGGGGTCATGTAGGCTATCTCGGCAGCAAAGCGTGTCAGCGTCAAGCGAATGACCCGGATTGTTGGTGGGCATGGAATCGAGTTTTAGAGTGGTGCAAAGGGTGATTGATAATTAGATTGGCGCAAAGATCCGCCAAAGGGCGTTTTGATGTGTGATCGCTCCTACTGCATCCAATCAGATTGAGTGCTCGCAAAGCTCAAGATTTAACTAGCAGGTAAGTTTTGCCTCGGAGCAGGAGCACCTCGTAACATACCTTCTGTACTGAGATCCTCATCTATCTCCTCCCAGTGAAGGCCGTAACCCCCACCGCTTACTTTCCACTGCGATCGTTGTTCAGGTGTAGCGTTAAGCAATCTTGGATACCAAACCAGAGGCACAGTAATCGTTCGACCATCCATCAAATCGACACTAATTGTCTCTTCAGTAAAGCGAACATCCTTAACTCTCTCGTCCGCTCGAATCGCCAAAATACCCATTGCCTTGCCTCCAATAGCCTTTCTCGATTTTCCTGTACCATCGACTGCAATTTGCGAAGCTCTTTGGCACTAAAACCAATGTTATTTGCCAAGCTAACTGATTCTAGCCAGAATTTAGCCGATGAGTCATCGCGGTCAATATGTACATGCGGTGGCTCATTTGGTTCATGACTGTAGAAGTAGAAACGGTAGGCACCTATCCTTAAAACTGTTGGCATATCTTAAGATTACATAAAAACCCCTGAATCTAATCCATCGTCCCACTGCACGGAAGCGCGATCGCAACTTAAGCTGACTTACCCTATTCCAAGTCTCGCTGCTTGATTAATCCCATCAACTTATACTTGCGACCGTGAGTCGTCATCAACTGAGTGCGATACTGTTTCCACTCCGTTGATTGCCCCAACTGAATATAAGCCGCGCGGGCTTTTCGCAACCATCCCACGGCTTCATCATAAGCACTGGCTTTACCCTGATTCATAATCTCTTCTGCATAACGACGGGCTTTTTCAATCACCCATTCGGCTCGATGGGGAATCGCGGCTTCCATCACGCGATGAATCAGACGGTGGCTAGCGTAGTCACCTAATGCCGCGATCGCATCTTCAACCAATCCCTCATGCAGGAAAATATCTACCTTTGCCTCTTGTACTCTCCAATTGTCACGCTGACGCAGGTACTGGAGCAAATCGACTTTTAGGGTTGACCAACTCTCCCCCGCTAGCTGCTGAACTTTTTGATAATCTCTGAAGGATGGCTGGGCTTTGAATGCTGTGATGCGAGTCGAGAGTGCTACCGTAAACTCACCCAACCCCTCCGCTAAATCACTAGTCCAGTCTGCGAGTTGATAACGGTAAAACCCCACTTCTACGATATTGTCGATTGTCGCCCAATAGGAATGTCGGCGGGCAGATTCTGCAAGGGTTAATCCATGCTGAGCCAGTGTTAAGGCTTCCGACACAGCGCCCTGTTCCCGCAATGCCTTTGCCACCACCAACGCTTGTTCAGTCGAGTTCAGTTGATGCTGTTGTGCCATCACCTCGGCAACGCGCCCCAACTGAGTCAACATCGTCAAATACTCTTGGGTTTGCCCTTCAGCATGAGCAAAATTCAGGTATTCCTCCAGCCGTTCCTGACGCTCTAAAATTTGCAGGCGCACTTGAGCGAGTTCGTCCGCATAGTCTGGGCGATTGTCCTGCCACAAGTCGGTAGAGTCGCCGCTTAGAACCGCTTGCAATGCCTCATCGTCCCACCCTTGGCGCAACGCTGCTGAACTTAGGTCAAAGCTTCCCCCAAAGGCATCCTGCCACTCTTCCAAATTGATTTGCCAATCCACTTCCTCACCCGGTTGGAACTCAGCACAGAGAATCGCTTCAGCCCAAACCGGATCGAGCAGTGAAATTAAGCGATCGCCCTCACCCCCATAATCTACAATCTCATCCCAATCTTCCGCACAGGCTTGGGTAATGGCTTCTAAAATCACCAGAGCATTGTTACCATCGCCTTGTTGGGTAAAGGCTTCAGCCTGCTGCAAAATATCAGGTAATTCGTTTTCGATGGGGTCGTCTTCCCATCCCTCTTCCCAATAGTGCAGGGCGTCTCGCATCAAGCGTTTCACCTGATGGCGATAGGGTTGGGGGTCTACAGCCGTCTGGCGTTTGGCTTTAGCGACAGGTTGAGGAGCCGCTTGGGTGATGTGGCTAACAAAGCGATCGATGCGATCAAGCAACTCTGGCTCTTGGGTAACGAGTTCTTGTAACAGTCTCTGGGTTTGCACCAGATCAAGTTGGTCGAGTAATTGCTCTAAAGACGGACGCTCCTTCATCCGTTCCGGTTGACGCAGACAAATCAGTGCAGTGGCAACCAGATGCTTGCACCAACCTCCAAAATCATAGGCACAAGTACAGCTCACATCCTTAACTCCGCCACTGTCAAACTGGATGCTGGTGCGGTAAGGTTCAACTTCATTGCCTTCTACCGTTGCCTGGATGGTATTGCCCCTAGAGCAAATATTCGTAACTGCGCCAGAGCGATAGTACTGCTCGCCACGCTGGAAAACTTTAGCCGTTGCGCGATCGCGGATTAGGGTTTCTGTAAGTGAGGGAATTGGCATTGAAACAAAAGTTTTTATTAAATTTAATGGAGACTTAAAGCTTCTTCTTTGATGGTGCCCCCTCTTCCTCCTGTTGAAGAGAGTGAAAAACTCTAGCAGTCCTCAAAACTTCTTTATCTTCCTCTCCTTTGTGACCTCTGCACCTCTGTGGTTCATTTCTTAAAAGAAAGTAATCAATCTGGATTTTGTATCACTCGCTCATCTGAAACATTTAAACCTTCTCCTGCGTCAAACACCAACTTGTATTTTCTACAAGCTATAGAGAAAAGCCCTGTCCCAAATGTAGTCAATCACCGTTAAGGCATCGTCTAAAGATAAAAGGTGACAATAGCCCTGAGCATCTCTGGTGAGTATCGCAACATCAGGTGTATTTGTTGACCCGGAGTCATCCTGAACAATCTTGCCACGTATCACTTCCAAATTGTGTAGGGGACCATGAATATCAAAGTCGATTTGGGTACCAAATTTCTCATCCATCCATACCTCAATTCGGTTATCCAACTGTTCCGCCGTCAAAAGGGTGTTGCTGGTTAACAGGTGATAAAAGACAAGAATAATCTCTTTACATTCTTCCTCTTCAGCCGCATCAATTAAAGACTGAAAAACGCGAACATTACTAGCTAAGTTCCTGAAAAACAGAGTTTCTGTTACATTTTTTTGAAACTTGACTTGCTTACTTTTGTAACTGGTGTATTGCTTGAAGGCGAATCCCCCTAAGGTGAGTGCCAGAGATAATATAGCCACCAGTACAGGCATAATATTCCGCACTTCTTCCTGGCTAGGTGTTGATTGTTTTAATTGTTTTAAATAGTCGGGACCTACCGTGACCAGTAAAATTACACTAATCACTAGTAATAATTGGGGTAAAACTCTCAGGATGAGTGGAATGGCAGCTCCAATTGCTGGAATACCAAACAAGAGGCGGTCTTTCCAGGTCATGCTAGTTTTGACATTGGGAAATAGAAATTCTATATCAAATTTGGGAATGTTTTTATAAAGATAGACATACATTTTACCAGGCTTAAATTTCAGTTGTTCAGGCTTGGCTTTTTTGGCAGTAAAATAAGATT
>DATNQL010000149.1:0-8300 GCA_036704025.1 Stenomitos sp. | reverse complement strand
GAACCTGCTGGACCAGTAACCAGATTTAAAACTCCTTTCGGTAAGATTTGATTAGCCAATTCTACGAATCGAGCAGTGGCAAGAGGTGCGAGCTCCGAAGGTTTGACAATCACTGTGTTTCCAGTTCTGATTGCAGGCATTACATGCCAAATTGCGATCATCAATGGCCAGTTCCATGGAGTGATGGATCCAACAACTCCTAAAGGTTTTCTATGTACTTCGACTCTGGCCGTCTCATCATCTTGAATGATATCCACAGGTAAGCTCAGTGCCGCAGTTGTTCTAGTCCAAGCAATTGCTCCACCAATCTCCATTGCCGAGCCAACACCACCAAGTCCCGTAAGAGGCTTACCAGTTTCTAGAGTTACGAGTTCCATTAATTCTTGCATGTTCGACTCTAATAGACATGCCAGTTCATTGAGGGTCTCAGATCGGGCCTCATCACTTAAAGAGGACCAAGCAGGGAATGCCTTTGCTGCCGCCGCAACTGCATCATCGACATTTGAGGCGTTTCCTACAGGTACATTACCAACAACCTCTTCGGTTGCCGGATTGACCACATTGAATCTAAGGTTAGTCTCTACCAATTGCCCGTCAATAGTCATCGAAAAGCTTTTCATCAATTTGCCTCACTAGATTTATTCTTTGAGTCCCCTTTACTTAAACCAAGCAATCTAAAAGCGACCCAAATAAATGCAAACATACTGATCACACCAAAAAGGTACGCTGGTGCGAGTGCAAGAAAACTATTAATGTCGCCAGGGCCAAAAGAGTTTGAGCCGAAAGTCAATCCTCGATTCTGAGAAAAGTTAGAGAAAAAATAAAATGCTGTGTTCGACCAAGCGGTCAAGATAACAATCCATCCAAACAACTTCATTTTTGCCTTGTCAAGATTAAGCAATGGCAGAACCGCTGCAAAAGCCAGTACCATCATTCCATTCATAGGAGTCCCCCTATGAGCCCTTGCCCAACCCTCTGGAGTTCCAGGAACACCAAATTCTATAATTTGACCTGGGATCAGCTCGAAACCACCAACCAATGACATCCACAAACCCAGACCTGCCACTAACGACATAAACATGACCAATATTCCATGTGCAATCATTGTTTGTCTCAACGAGGCAATCTCATCTTTTGAATTCATAATTGATCTCCAATTTAATTATATTTTTCACCTGCCTCAGCCCTCCGACGGCCGAGGACAAGTACCAATAAATGAAATCAATCTCGCTTGATGAATCAAGAGAGATTGATTTCTATTAGTTCACACCTCTCATGTATTGTTGAGAGAAAATTCCAGGAGGATTGAGCTTCGGATCACTGATCATCTTAGGCTGGAAGGTTGTGCAGTGTTTATTCTGCATATCAACCATAGAAGCAGAGGTATAAATAGCAATTCCTGCATCCTTATTCGCAGGTGCGTGATAGGCCGAGTCTGAGAATCCAAGACCCCAACGCTTCCACAAAGAACCTTTGCGATCATAAATATTGATCATTGGAAACACAGATGTTTGAGCATCCATATACATCACGCGCTTTCCAATTGGACTGGTCGGCAATGTTGGTACGGCTTCAACTACGTGTACATATCGCAGAGACCAGGGAACTTCGGGGAAACAACCTGCCGCTCCACCAAACTTGACCTGACCATATCCATCTTTGTCCTTTGGCTCAGTGTCTTTTAGTTCACTGTGTCTATAGACCGGCAATAACATGGGCTTAGTCTCGATGTACTTCCAAGTAGCATCCAGAACTCGACCGTTATATCCCTCGAAATCCTCAATCATGATGTCTGATCCGAGGAAGGAATCTGTTGTTTGGCCTGCTGCAAGACGCCTTACACGACGTTGAAACCCAAGATACAAATAGGAGTCATCAAGCTTGGTGTCATCGTCATAACGCTGAATCAGTAACTGAGTGTCTTTAAGATCGGCCGGCTCTAGTACTTTCAGGTAGATACCTCGATAGATATCGGACGGATTTGGATCGATGCTTGGAATTGGACTTTGAGTTGTTCGATGTTTAAAACTGATAAAGTTAAAATCGAAACTAAGTGTACGCTCGACTTTATTGGACTTCATATCTTTGTATTGCCAGATAAAAGGAAAAATACGTCCGCTATCACCCACAATCTGTGCGTACTTGTAATTGAAAGCTAGTTTTTCGCCTGCCCTAGAATCACTTTTCTCCGGTTTGATAGGAAATGGACGGCCTGCGACATACCCCTCAAGCGTCCCTGGTTTAGCACCCAGCTTTACTTTATCAGCATCTTTTTTAGTAGCCGCAATATAGTTGGGGTGAAGCTTGATTGAATGGGTTTCAGTAAGCTTGAATGACAGACTCCCATTCTTAACCAATTCATACGTTGAAGGGTCAAGTAGATTCTTGAATTGCTCAACGTTATCTTTACTCACTGTCACACCTGGCGTGACACCTGGTGCAGAAGGAATATTTCCAGAATAAGGATCAAAAGAATGATCAATATCCACATTTGCATTCGCAGTAGAAACGGCTAATGACATCGCTGTTACCAAAATTGACTTCTTAAACATCTCTTTCCTCCTTAAGTCTCATTAAAATTTATAGTTCATCCTGAAGAACACATCGTCTTCATAAAGCGCTGTTCCGATTGGACCAGCCCTAAACCGTCCCAATGGCTCATAGCTGGCAAGACCCTGAGAGAATCCGCCTGCTTGATTAAGTGGGTTCGAGGTGAACGGTGCATATGGGTTGCAACTACGGCAGTCATCGAAGCGATTCCGCGCATTTGAGCCCAGTTTGAAATTTCCTCCGAATGTAATCTTGAGGTTATTGCTCACGTTGTATTCCACTTTTGGTGCAATCACGTGGGAACGTGCTTTAAAGTCACGCGCAAGAATCAACTCAGGACTGAGTCGATCACCCATCAGGAACGCCTTGATCAAAAGCGTTGCGATGTAGTTATCTTTAAAGTCCGGCATACCGACAGGACCTAAAGCGTTCGGGTTTCCGTTCGGATCAATCCTTGTACCTGTGGCGTAAAATTCGTGATCCTTGATGTGTTGCCAAAACAATTGACCAGAGAACAAGGTTGTCCTCAAAGGATTAATCCAAGGAACAAATGCTTGACGATCCAAGCCAATTACACTTCGCCAGACTTTGTGCCTCGAAAAGATTTGGGGTTGTGCTGTATTTACAAACTCCTCACCGCTGCTCATTGCCCCTTCTAGACGAAGTGCAGACCCGATTGACTCCAGCTCCATATCCATCGAACCACCGATCAGATTCACACGCGGATAGTGAACATCGAACGCCACTAGATGAGTGTTTCGCTCTGTTTGTGGCAGGGTCGTGAAGGGGTTCTGAGCACCCGTTTTAAGCCCGTGCAAAGAGGGAAGCTGGGAACGGTAACTCAAAGCGTTAAGGGAGAACGAATTTCCTCCGATAGTTACGCCTTCAAATTTCAAACCCAATTGAGTATTTCGCAACTTCCACTCTGGCAAATCGACGTTTCTAATACCAATTTGACCAGGCCCGAAGTCTGTGGCTGTGTTACCAAACGCAAAGTTGGCGACAGTTCCTCCGTTATCCCAAAGATTCGCCATTCCCCGAAAAAAACATCCTGCATCCAGAATCACATTCGGTTGTCCACATTGCCCAAGATTACTGGGACGGAACTGATCGAAGTTCCATACAACTTGAAGATTCTGATCTTGCAGCAACTTAGACGGCCCCATACGATATTCGGCTTGAGCTATGAACATCGGAATTCGTATGTCTTCAAGTTCGTCGTAAATATTATTCCTTGAATAATCAATCGGATTAATTACATCAAGCACTCGAAACAGATCAGTACGTCCCCATACCACCTGCTGTCTTCCAATCTTGACGAACATAGATCTGCCGTCGTCAAACTGAAATGTATTGCTCAGGTGGATCTCTCGAATGAAATCAAGCTTTTTGTTGAATTCTGGTGACTCAAGCTCGCTTTGCGACAAGTCGCCATAACCACCGAAGTCTCTACAACCACGACTGTCTACATCACATGGTCGAACAGGAACTCCGAATGCGAGTTCACCGTTACCAGTTGGGTGCCAGCGATCACCAAGAACCCGCATACCTTCGTTGGGATTTTTGCTACGATCAAAGTTAAATCCAAGCAAACCGCGCAATGTACCCTGCCCATGGGGAACAGATGTATTCAATATTGAACTCTCAAGTTCAATTGGCCCCCCAGCTTCGTTACCAAACTGATCAGCGTTCATCCGATAAACACCATCGAATGAACCTCGAACCTCAGACTGAAACTTCCATCCCTTACCGACTTGCTTGCCTGCCTCCAGAGTTAAAGTATTTCTAAATTTCGAGAGGCCTACTTTTTCACCTGTTGCGTCCTTACCGCGATAAGCGATGTGATTGTCATAACTTAACTCGGTGGACCATTTATTCGAAGTTTCACCAAGTGCGGGAAGCTCATTTGCTGCTGTCGAATTTGCGAATAGACCAACTAAAATCATCATTGAGATTTTATTTAGTCGACACATAAAGCGTGGACGTGTCATCGGGTTTCTCCTCCTTTTGTATTCTTGAATTATCTGAACTGCCATATACTGCAAAAAGTAAGACTGCGCCCCTGCTATTTCTGCAAGGGACAGACAACTTAATTTGAAGCTGTAACAAACTTGGGCCTAAACATGACGCACCAGGCAGGCACGATCAGAATTGCGGCGATTGCGTTGACGATGAGCATGAACGAGAGAAGAACAGCCGCGTCAGACTGAAATCGTAGATCCGACATGAAAATCCACATCACTACGCCCGCAATCAAAGTAAGAGCTGTAAAGGTGACTGCATTACCGGTAGTTGCAACTGCCTTTACGACTGCTTTCTTGACATCCTTTAGATGGACATATTCCTCACGGATTCGGTCCATGAAATAAACCGCATAGTCGATGCCCACACCTACGCCAACTGCAATTACAGGCACGGTATTTACATTAATTCCGATGCCCATAGCCCCCATATATGCGTAAGTCATCAAAGTAGCAAACAGCATTGGTAAAACCATGAGCCAGCCGGCGTGTATCGAGCTGTAATAGATCATCACCAATGCGAAAGCGAGAGCCATCACAGCGGGGATAATTATCATGTGGTCAGTGTGAAGAGATTGATTTACAGCAGCCGACACTCCAATGATGCCGCCACCCATTGCGATCGTGACATCGGGTAATTCAGACTTAAGCTCATGAATACCCTCTTCAGCCAGCGCAACTACTCTATTAATGGTCTCAGCTTGATGGTCTTTGTAATAAAAAACGATATTCGCTTCCTGCTCATCTGGCGTAACAAACTCTTGTAAAGCGCCAGGAACTGGACTTGATGCCATGTAAGTAAACATCAAGCCACCAACCTCGGCCTGAGTATCAGGGATCTGCATCCAACGAGGGTCGTTATTGTGTGTAAGTTTGTTTACAACACGAATCACGCCGGGAATGGCCTTGGACCCCCCAACTGACGGATCGTTTAACATGTGGGCTTGAAACCTTTCTATTGCGGCCATTACCTCAGGACGCTTTATTCCGCCAGGCTGATCGGTACGAACAGATACATGTAATTCTTCCGATCCCGGGAATCTGGAATTTATTTCGGCTGTTGAAATGTTGTAGTCGTGATCATGATGCAATAGCGGAGAACCAGGCTCCGACTCACCTAATTGAACTTTTGATACAAAATGCAGTGCGAGTACAGAAGTAATTAACGTAGTAAGTAGAATTACACGTGCACCTTTCTCTGTGCCACCGGTTCGAGCCATGGCTTTACCCAAAGCATCACGCATATATTCATTTGAGTTTTCTGTTCTTCTTGGCTGGGGTAATACCGACAATGCTAGAGGAACCATGAAGTGGACAGTAAAAATCACCGAGAAACCCCAGAATCCAGCAGCAACACCAAGTTTGTGATTGAACGGTGCAGCTCCGAGAACAAGTACTGCAATGCCGATAGCGTCGACAACAATGGCCAATGAGCCAGGCCTAAAAAGAGCATCTAGGGCATTCTGAGCGGCTCTTTTGCCATCTTTAACAACGGCAAGTTCTTCATAATAACGAGCCACCAATTGAACACCGTGAGACGTTGCTCTCGCAGCAATAAGAAAAGGAATCGGAAGTGAAAGTGGCTCAAGATTGATACCCATCATCGCCATGAAACCAAGTCCCCAAATTGAAGACAATCCGATCCCCAGTAGAGGCAAAGCAATTCCGTACAAACGCCTAAAGTAAACCACCAATAAGGTGCCTAAAAGAACTAAAGTCCAGGCAAGAATTTCTACAATTTGATTAATGTAGGTGTACACCCATCCAGTCAGTACTGGATTACCGGTCACGTAAATCTTGTGTCCCTCTCGCTCAAGCTCAGATCTAACGATCTGTAAAGCATCAAATGTTGCTTTGTAATCAAGTTCAGATTCATTAAGCTGTGCTTTGATTAGCGCCGCCTTGAGATCTGGAGAGACAAGCAGCCCATATATAGACGGGTTGCCAATTACATCTTTGCGCAGCTGCTCTAACTCTGCGTTACTGAGCGACTCACGAGTTGCATCATAGTAAGATTCCGATTGAAAGCTACCATACTCATCTACATAAATCTTTCGGGACGTTCGGTGTGTAAGACTATTAACGAGGTTGTGGTTAACGCTAGGTAAACTGTCTACACCTTGTGTTGCCTCATGGATCAACCGAAGAGTCTCATTATTAAAGATCGTTCCTTTCTCGACCTCTACAGACATAACAATCATGTTTGCACCGCCAAAGTTTTCTTTGAGTCGGTTGTAAACTTGAATGTAAGGATGATTCTGAGGAAGTAGGTCAGCAAAATCTGAATAAACCCGCAGATTCGGCAGAGCTGCGGCAAAGCCTAGCGTTGTTAGAAGAATCAATAACAGAACGAATTTTGGATTTGTAAAAATCCACTCTTCGTATTTGTGAAGTTTCGAAACAAGCCTATGTTTGAAAGAGCTATTCATAATCAAATATTCCTCGACATTAGTTCTGTATGGCTTGAACAACTCTCAACAATCCACCTGGACCACCCGCGACAAGACTCGCTTCGGATTTAGATGAATTTGTAGAAGCACCAGCAGCGAAAAAAATCGGCAAAGGATCTGAATACTCCAGCGCTTGCCATTCAAATTCAGACAGACGCGCTATCACTCCCTCTTCTCCAACGCCGTGAGGAACACCACCAATCATGAATAATCTATATAGCGGGGCATTCGTGGCATTACGCATTTTGGACCAACTCGAACCACCATCTTTTGTTACTAGAACCTGGCCGGCCAAGCCACTTACATACCCCACATCACGGGATACATAAACTGCATCATATGGATAGAATTCATTTGGCATATCGGCCTTTCTGTTCCATGTGACGCCACCATCATCTGTGGTGTAAACCATTCCAAACTCAGCAGTGGCAACACCGTAGGAAGCATCCAGAAATTGAATTGCTGTGATCTGTGCATCCTCACCGAAATCTGTAGAGCTCCAAGTGGCCCCTTTATCCTCACTAACTGAAATTGCAGACCGAGTACCAGCAACCCACCAACGTCCATTTGAATCGCATGCAACAGCGAGGGGGATTCCTGGCCGTTCGATTTCAAAACTCTTCCATGATCCTCCGGACGAGTCGGCACTCCAAACCTTCCCGTAAAAATCAATTCCAACTATTGAGTCATCTGGACAAGCCGTCAATCCGATCATCGAAGCGTTACGTAGATTCTCTCTTCGCCAGGTTTTTCCTTTATCTGAAGACACAATCACGGCACCATTCTGAAGGCCGGCAACAACCACTGAATCATTCGATGCTAGAGACTGAACGACGTCATATCGCTTAATCGGGCTTTGCTCTGTAGAACGGACTGCAGATAAATCAACTCCGTCACCACATGCAGCCAAAGAAATGAGCGGTAATAACAGCAGGATCGACAAGTAACTTTTAATATCTAGATTTTTCACGTTTCCTCCATGTTGACAGGCATAGACTCCTGACAATTGACACTATTCATGCCTATATTTATTAAATTAGAACTGCTTTTACTGCGGGTACTAAGAACTGAATTGACAGCTGTGATGCAAGCCTCGGCTATGACGAAACCTACAACGTGCTTCGATGCATAATGAAAGCTATGAATCAGTGGTATCGACCAACCACGTTCACCTCATTAGATGTACTTAAATTGAAAATTCTCAGAATATTCAGCAGATTTCCTGCTCCAACACTCGTCTAAATGCACCTCTATAAAAAATCAAAGGCGATTTGTCTGA
>DATNQL010000148.1:0-6649 GCA_036704025.1 Stenomitos sp. | reverse complement strand
ATCTTCTACTGTCCTACAAAATTAATCCTGAATCCATCAAAATTCATATTGACATAGAAACTATTTATCTCAATATTGATACAGCTATCCCTTGTGGATTAATAATTAATGAACTCCTCTCCAATTCGCTGAAACATGCTTTCTCTAATCAAGCAAAAGGTTTGATTGAGCTAAAATTTAAATCGGATGACAATCAGGAATTTATTTTAATCGTTAAAGACAACGGCGTGGGTTTTCCAAAAGATTTTAACTTTCAGCAACAAGCCACATTAGGTCTTAAGTTAGTTAAGGTTTTAACGCAGCAAATAGAGGGAAATATTGAGTTAAATCAAGAGCAAGGCATCGAATTCAAAATAAGCTTTCCCATGTAAAGGCTTAAGAGGATATTAAAGTATTTTTTTATCCATGATTTTGTTGTTTAGTAAGAAATGATACGTTATTGAAACTCTGATTCAGGCAAACTATTATGTCTAAACCCCTCGTCTTAATGGATCAAGATGGCGGTGTAGATGATTATTTGGCAACCCTGCTGCTCATGACCATGGAACATATCCAGCCCCTCGGCGTTGTTGTTACTCCAGCAGATTGCTATATCCAGCCTGCGGTGAGTGCGACACGCAAAATTTTGGACTTTGTGGGGCGTTCGGATATTCCAGTTGCCCAGAGTACAGTTCGAGGCATCAATCCATTCCCAGCTCTCTACCGCCGTGATTCCTTTGTGGTCAATCATCTACCTATTCTCAACGAACAGGATGACATTCAGACGCCACTAGCCCAAGAAACCGGTCAAGAATTTATGGTGCGATCGCTCTTGGCAGCAGAACAACCTGTAACATTAATGGTCACAGGTCCTTTGACAACAGTAGCGACGGCCCTCGATCTAGCACCACAAATTGAGCAACACATTGAGAGAATCGTCTGGATGGGAGGGGCGCTCAACGTCCCTGGTAATGTTGAACCGACTCTGGAACCGGGACAGGATGGTTCAGCGGAATGGAATGTTTATTGGGATTCTTTAGCCGCTCATCGGGTATGGCAGACTCAGATTCCCTTGATCCTATGTCCCTTGGATATGACGAATCAGGTTCCCGTCACTTCTGAGTTTGTGCGTCAACTCACTCAACAACGTCGCTATCCCCTCTCGGATTTAGCAGGACAATGTTATGCACTCGTAATCACACAGGTTTATTACTTCTGGGATGTTCTCGCCACAACTTATCTGGCACATCCAGAATTTTATCAACTGCAAGAGTGGGAAACGGTAATTGTAACGACGGGCAACAGTCAGGGACGAACCCAAGTAGAGACAGGCGGCAGAAAGATTCAAGTGATGGGTAAAGTTGATCAGGAAAAATACTACGCCTACATCTTACAGCAATGGGCACGTTAGGCAATGACCTAAAGTCATAAATTCTCTTCCAAACCTCTCGATTCTTGTATCATGAGTATCAAGTTATGAGATGATCTGAGATTGTTGTCAGACAGGAAGCCGTTGAGTTTTTTTAGTCAAGAGAAAAAACGGGTTCAAAAAACTCAAATCTTGAACTAAAACTTAACTTTTGTCATACATAAATTGAGTATGTTTTCTAGAGAAAACACGATTAATAGGCCGTATCAAGAAGCAATTTATAGAGATAGAAGCCAATTAACCAGAATTTTCCAAAAATTAAATTAATGAGTGTGTTTTACGCCAAAATACCGTGAATAAGAACGAACGGGTCGTACAAACTCTGATCCCAGTGGTGAGCGCTCTTTTAAAAAGCACTTTTTCCAAGTTACCCTTAAACAAAACACATCACCGAAGATAGCCCAATCCGATCAGAAAAATTAGCCAAGATCCGGATTTATTTAAATAATCGTAAAAATTTTGTTTGCTAAATTATAAAAATAAGTAAAAATACGGCATAGCTCATTTTCATATACCCGTAATAGAATCCCTATTGACATGGCTCATCCGCTGGCATCTATAGGGGCTGAAGTTCAGCCCCCAGGAGTTTCTGTTCCCCAGTCTTTAGCTGACGATTCCCCAAAGGGCACCGCATTCAGGAGCGATCACGCTTCCCTTGTTCCCCCCTCGAAAGCGTCATCATCCAAATCGAATGTGCATTCTTTGGCTGCTCTGTGGGCACGAAAATACTTCGTTTCCGTTACAGGACAAGACGAGTACTCCGCGCTGAACGAGACTGACAATCTCAAGGAAATTGCCTCTATAGAAGGTCGAGAGCGCACAGCCCAGAAGCTGATGCAAAATTTGAATCTAGCCAGTGCTCAAGCCTGGTCTCTCACAGAAACCTTGCTATCTGAAGAAATTCGACGCCACGGCATTAACCCCGACCTGATCAATCCCTTAGAGATTGCCGCCGATACACGCGTGCTGTTTCAAAAAGTACTCGCCGCCTATGCAGAGCGCTCAACCCCACGCCGACTATCGGTGATTGTGGGGAAAGACTTTGGTCTGGTACGCCAGAAATACACTCGTGTGGATCGCCGTGCCATTGGCTTCGTCAGTATGCAGTTTCACTACACAGGGCAAAAGTTGTTAGAGTGGCTCACACCGACAGAACAGAGGCTGTGGCTGCCTTACTTAAAAGTGATGGATGACCACATGTACATGCCCCTACAAGCCGCCTACGAAGCCGCAGCCAACCATCCCTTTGATTCTCCTGCTCTATCGGCTGTTCAGCATCTTTTACCGTTCAGCAGTAAGATTGCCGTCTCGGTCTGTAACCAAGTTTGCCGTTTATATCCTAACTATTCCAGCTACAGCGGTCTTCTGAGTAATCCGATGGTTAAAACCGCCAGTATTCGTGATGTTGAAATGTTTCAGGTTTATCTGTGCCTTTGCGTTTTAGAAGACGACATCCGCTCGGTACAACAAGAACTCTTCCCTCTGTGCGTGATGTTATATCCTCGCCTAAAGGTCAGTTGGAAACTGATCCAAGAAATGCTCAAAACGATGGGTTGGGACATGCATGATCGCCTACCCGCTAACGACATGGCCACTTTTTTACCTTATCTACGCACCTTAACGGAGATGTTTTCGAGTGATGTGTTCCAACAGGCTTAGACGATAGCCCTGCAAAAACAGCATACTGTTTTGAATGATTTCATAACAAAACACTTTTGGATTTGAGAGGCTCAGTTGATCGTCATTGCCCTAGTGGAAGAACAGAAGTTCTTCCGTTTAGGGTGAAGGCAAGGGGCAATTCTGCCGACAGTAAACTTCTACTAATCCAATTGAGGCTGCTTTTTGAATTTTTTGGGTTTCTTTAAGCTCCGCTTTGGATTCAGGATAAATGCCTGCAAAGGACTGATTGGGAGGTGGCTGAGTGCGGAAGGCGATCTCCTTAGAGGGTTGATTGGCAAATTGGACGTATTCCCTTGACTCATTGAGGGTGTTGTAAGATAAGGTGGCTTTTCCGTAGATAGCTTCGGCTTGCTCGATCAGGGTTCCGGGGCCAACCCCTTGCGCTGTTCGATAATTGGGATTATCCGTCACTAAGGCTTCAATCACATCCGAATCGGCTAAGGGAACTCCCGTGGGGTAAAGAATATAAAATTGCTCTTTTCCGTCTTGGCTGATGGCAATTGCATCAAAATCCACAATAAACGGTGACTTCACCTGAAACTCTGCCTTCCCAGCTAAAACCTGTTTGAGTTGCCCATAGGTCATCCCGACTTTAGCCAACCCAATGCCCGCCGGAGAAATCGTAAACGCGGCTGAGGCCGGTGGACTCAGCGGCTTGGAGGTTGTTTGTTCCGGCGTGGGTGATGCCTCAATCGGCTTAGACGTGGCTGGGCTAGCGGTTGAATCCACCACCACGGGTTGAGAAGGGGTTGAACTGGAGGAGGAAACGGGTGTTTCTGAGATGGAGGGTGTAGGTGATCGATTACAACCTACAAGGATTAGTCCCATCAGCCAACCGGTGAGTAACCATCGCGTTTTCACTGTTCCTGTAAATTCTCCTTTGTCACTTCAATATCAGAACCTGGAATTGAGAGTGCGAGTTGGTAAAGCTGACGCCGAGAGAGTTTGGTGATTTGAGCTAACTGGCGACTCGCTTGCGATCGCGATATTCCCTGAGCCATGATTTGAAGCAGCTCAACTTTCAAGTCGCTTTCTGAGAACACGGGTATCTCGGCTTGCGCCCCCGCAATCACGAGGGTAAATTCTCCTCTAGGTTCCGTCTGCTTGTAGTGAGTGATCGCCTCCCCAATTGTCCCCCGCCAGAACTCTTCGTGTAACTTGGTTAATTCCCGTGCAATCACCATGGGACGGTCGGCTCCTAGGGAGTTTGCTAAATCGGGCAACGTGGCACGAAGACGATGAGGAGATTCATAAAGAATGAATGTTCTCGATTCCGCTTGCAGCAATTCTAAGCGTTTTTGTCGAGCTTGACCGCTGGCCGGTAAAAAACCTTCAAAGACAAAGTGATCGGTTGGTAATCCAGCCGCACTGAGGGCTGTAATTCCTGCCGTCGCACCAGGGATGGGTACTACGGCTATCCCTGCCTCAATGCAAGCTTTCACCAATTCATAACCCGGATCAGAGATTCCCGGCATCCCCGCATCCGTCACCAGCGCGACAGCTTTTCCCTCAACTAACTCTTGTAACAACTCGGATAGACGCTCAGTGCGATTGTGTTCGTGATAACTCACTTGGGGCGTCTCAATCTCAAAATGTTGCAACAACTTTCCCGTATGACGCGTATCTTCCGCTGCGATCAAATCCACTGTTTGTAAGATCCGTACAGCCCGGAATGTCATATCCTCTAGGTTACCAATCGGCGTTCCTACTACGTAAAGCGTTCCCACGCGTTGTCTTCCTCCCAATGATTCATCTCACAGAACAGCCTCTGGTACAAGCGTGATTCGCCGACTGTTGTTAAACCCTCTCACCCATTTCTAAGCTGATGTGCAGCTAAATTGCCATAGCGAAATTGTCATAAGGGGTGTGGGGTGTGGAAATAGGCTTTCTTCAATGCGTCACAGCTTATTTACCCCAAAATAATACAATTGGCGAAGGTAAGACGGAACTGGAGGGGTGTCGTGAGGTGAGTAAGGGACTTTTTGTAGGCATGGTTACCCTAGACTTGGTGTATCTCTGTGCCCAGCTTCCAGGTCATAATCAAAAAGTTGTGGCATCGGACTATACAGTTGCCGCTGGTGGGCCAGCCACCAATGCGGCTGTAACCTTTAGTTACTTGGGTAATCTAGCCACCCTTATCGGTGTGGTGGGCACTCACCCCATCACTCATTTAATCCGAAGTGACCTAGAGCATTATGGGGTGACAATTTCTGACCTTAACCCAACGACCCCAGACCCTCCGCCCGTTTCTTCCATTATTGTTACCGAATCTACTGGCGATCGCAGCGTCATCTCACTCAATGCTACAAAAATTCAAATCACACCTGACTCACAGTCTGTTCACCTGGAGGCAGGTATTGATATCGTTCTCATTGATGGTCATCAAATGAGCGTTGGATGTGCAATCGCTCAGTTCGCTAAAAATAAGAATATTCCAGTTGTGATCGATGGCGGTAGCTGGAAGCCTGGATTTGAAAAGGTTTTGCCTTTTGTCGATTATGCTCTTTGCTCAGCTAATTTTTATCCGCCCGGTTGCCGTAACAGCGAGGAGGTGATGGCTTATCTGGTGGCTTTAGGGATTCCTCATATCGCCATTACTCAAGGGGAAGAGCCAATTCAATGCTGGACGCTGGGTGTGTCGAGTCGAATTCCAGTGCCGCAGATTAAAGCGGTTGATACACTTGCTGCCGGGGACGTTTTTCATGGGGCATTCTGTCACTCTATCCTGCGCCAAAACTTTGCAAATTCCCTAACTGAAGCGGCTGAACTTGCTTCTTATTCCTGTCAATTCTTTGGGACTCGTCAGTGGATGAAAACATGATCAGACAATTCTAGATATGCCTGTTTTTTTTGAGAGCTAGGCAATCGATGAAATCTCATTCACAACCTTAATACGTCCCCGACATAAAGCTCGCAGCAAGCGATCGATGGCGCTTCTCTCGTCTTCAGTCATTGAATCTTCTAATACGGCTGCCATCAAGCCATAGCGGTCAGCCAAGGTAATCTTACCAGAGATTGTGACTTGAGCGAATAAGTCCGATATTGCACCGGGGATGAGGCGAACTGGGATTAGCATTGGACACCATTGAGTTCGATTCTTATACTATGAATTTTTTTCATTCTGAACCGAGTGATTTCAGGGCATTATACCTGTGATAATAGTCTACTCTCAACGTGAGTCAGGCACCATCTTTCGGTGATATTACTCTTGTCTGATTGTGATGAAGAGAGTGATTGAGTAGTGATGCTTAAGCTAGTTTTTTGTGAGGTCTATCACACTCCTAAGTCGAGGGATATGATGAAGCCTATTGAAATGCAGGCTAGGATTTCAGCCATGCTCTAATCAACGTTGTAAATCTCAACGCTATTCAGCGCAAATATCTGTTAACCGAATATCAAAATTATCTCTCAGGGGTGAAACATTTATTTCAAAAATAGATAAAAAAAGGGATAATTTTTTATAAAAATCTATATCCCTGCTCAAAATTGAAATCAATTGAAAGCGTACTCGGTGATATCTTGCCAATCAGGACATTAGCCGACCCACTGACGAGTCGCCTG
>DATNQL010000147.1:0-3705 GCA_036704025.1 Stenomitos sp. | reverse complement strand
ATTCATTATTTTGCAAGGCTATAGAATTGACTTGAGCCTCTAAATCAGTCTTTCTCAAAAGCAAAGCTTGAATTTCTAATTTGATAGCGTCAACTATATTTTTAAAATCTTTATTATCTTTTTTAAGTTCTTCATTTACTTTGAATAGCTCAGTTTTATCTTTTTCAAGTTCTTCTTTTACTTTAACTGATTCCAATTTATCTTTTTCAAGTTGCTCATTTACTCGGATTAATTCATTATTCTGCAAGGCTATAGAGTTGACTTGAGTCTCTAAATCAGTCTTTCTCAAAAGCAAAGCTTGAATCTCTGATTCATATTTCTCTTTTGCCAGTTTCAGAGATTCTTCGTATTGATTAATTTGGATAACATATTCCTCATCCTTTCGTTCAATTTCTTTGGTTTTCTTCGTTACCATACCTTTCTGGGCGGCTTGAAGACGCTGACGCTGAATTAGTTCAGTCCCAGCAAACGACGAAATGGTTCTACGAATGGCAAGTTCGCCTGGATTAGTACTAAAATCAATTCCTGCCAAAGCTCGCTTAGCGTCTGCTTCTGTCCATCCTTCATCCTTAAGGAGCTTAATCGCCTGTGGCTTATTCGCGGGTACCTATCGAAGATAACTACTATTTTTCGATCCTAACTAGCCCTATAAGCTGCGTCAATGACACAAGTATGATCGCAAATTACCCAAGGTTGGCTTGATGAAGGAAACCCAACTTCTGTGCATCAGTGAAGCTAGGTAGTTCATCAGCCATTAACTGTCTTATTCCAGAATTAGCATAGTTAATTCGTCATTCCTTTACTCGCTCCTCACTCCGACTTCTGTGCATCAGTGAAGCTAGGTAGTTCATCTAAGGAACATTGCAAGACACGACATAGAGCTTGCATCTGACTAATGGTGAGTCTAGGTTCGAATCTCCCAGCTTCCCAATTACTTACACTTTGGTCAGTAACGCCTACTGCATCCGCTACTTGTTTTTGGGTCAGTCCCTGTCGTTTCCTTAGCCTCATCAGCTCACGGCCTGAGTTCATTGCCTCCTGATCGCCTTAACTATATATTGGTTTATCTAAGTAGACAAAACCCTAAGTTTATTTGTAGTATGGGGTTATGTCATGAGCCAGCGCTTGAACTTTCCACGGAACGACGCTGGCTCTGGCTCCAATTACATAAGGAGACAAGTTCATTATGCCTTACCAAGAACACCTTAACCCTTGGGTACTGGGTTCGCTTGCTTCCCAACATGCAACGATAACAAGTATCTTTACTGCTCATTTTGAGTATCTGGGAAGCCAAATTGATCGGGCAACTCATCAGACGTGATTTTTAGAATCTCCAGTAAAGTCTTGTACTGAACAGGGGTGAGTTTTGGTACTGATCGCCCTGCTTCCCAATTCCTTATAGTTGTCTCCGTCACGCCAAGTGCCTCCGCCAACTCCTTTTGGGTTAGAAATTGCCGCACTCTCAGTCTCATTAGCGGCGATCGTTCAGACTTTTTCATCACTCTTGTAAAATAATTGACGGTTAGCGTAAATTTGTTTACACTAAGCATGGATATCTAAAGAAGGGCAGCGCTCCTTGAACTGATCAGAGCGCTCTAGAGTATCGCTGCCTTTTCTTAACCAGTTTGTCATTTTACGTAGTCCTGCGATCACATAAGCGATGGCGCTGATCGCCCTTTCTAAAGACATTACCCAGATTTTGACAATGAAACACTCCGACTGGCTGCGCCTTCAATCAGAAGGCGAGAGCATCTGTGCAACCTTGCGCCAACAGGGTTATCTATGCCGCAAACAAACTCGACGCCTATCCTGGAAACTTTGCAAAGAGGTTCAGGTCGATTACATTCTTGCTTGGCTACCAACACCCGTCAGCGATTGGACGTTGCTGCCCAACGATACCAGCCCCCAACGCGAACAGCTTTGGCAACTCATCGATCGCACTTTAACCAGCATCAGGGGAGAAGTCATGAAAACTCTGCCAAAATGCACCTCACAAGCTGAAGACTACTCCCGCCCTTGGGCGATTATCCGACTCCTACCTGATGCCAGACGGTATACAGTGGCGAGATTCTTCAACCGCCAAGATGCCGAAGACCACCGACGCTTTCTCAACCGCTTTATCCCTGCTGCTGAATTTGAAGTCCTCTTTGATGTTCCTGACGAACAGCTTCAACGCACAACTGACCAAGAAGAAGGCTCAAATCAGATCCTAAATTAATGCCCTCACCCACAAGGGAATAAATTCCCTTGCTAATAGCTCAAGTCCACTCAAGTGGACTGAAACCCTTGTTTATTGAGCATTTAGTCCTCTTTCAGAGGACTTGATCTGTAAGCCAGGGGTTTAAACCCCTGGCGGATGAGTGAGTTCATGCAAGATGTGAATTCAACAAATTCAACACAGAATCGAACAACCATGACAGCCTTATTCCGTCGCATCAACCCCGCAAAAAAATTCCGCATCACCAAGCGTCAAATTGCCAAATTCTTGCGAATTCCTGAATCGCAAATTGTCAAAATCGAATCCTGGCTCTACGTCATCTTCGTCCATCGCCTCGACAAAGGAGGACAATTCATCAGCTACCGCCAGATGGAACAATGGAAAAATGCCATTGCCTGTCAACTGCAAAAATGCTCCACCACGCAACAGCTACAACACTTGTGGAACGCAATTGAACGCGACCATACAAAACACAACTCTCAATACGCCGATTCCGTGCTCCCCTTCCTGAAATGGGTGTCTATCTGCTATACCATAAAGACTCGATTTCCTTTGCCTTCGCCTGTGCCTCAGAGGGTTCTTGAGAATCTAGTAAAACCGTAACATGACCTAACTTTCGTCCAGGACGAGACTCGCTTTTCCCATACCAATGGACGAAAGTCCCAGGCAGACTCGCCAACTTCTGCCGCTTTTCCAGATAGTCATTCTGGGAATATTCATAACCCAAAAGATTCACCATCACCGCACTGTTACATTTCAGTACTGGACTTCCCAAAGCTAAACCCGTAACTGCCCTTAGTTGTTGTTCAAACTGAGAGGTTTCACAAGCATCTAGGGTATAGTGCCCGGAATTGTGAGTGCGAGGCGACACTTCATTGACTAACACCTTGCCATCCTTAGTCAAAAACAGTTCCAGCCCGAAGATACCAACAACTTGTAGACTGTTTAAGAGAGTACGTGCGATCGCCTCAACGTCTGCCACCACCTCTGCACTCACTTGTGCAGGTACAATAACACGCCGACAAACCTGTTCTTCTTGCTGCGTTTCCACCACCGAATAAACAACAACATCTCCAGCCATCGAACGGGCAGCCATAACGCCTAACTCTCGTTCAAAGGGAATAAATTCCTCTAGTAAAACAGGTGGATGTCCTAACTTTTTCCAAATATCCTCTAAGCTACTACTGTCTTTAATAATAAAAGTACCTTGACCGTCATAACCGTGGCGTCGTGCTTTGAGGACAAGGGGAAAATCTAACTCATTAAGATTCATCGGTTGCCCAAAGGATTCTCCATGAGAGAATTCCTCATTCCCCACTTCCCCTTCCAGCGTCATAAAACCAGGCTGAGGTATACCAATCTCTTCCAAATAACAGCGCTGGTGATACTTATCCAACAATGGCGCTAACGCTTCTAAGCGTGGGCGAAAGCAGACACCCTGCTGTGCCAAAGGCATCAACGCTTCTAAGTTGATAAACTCATTTTCA
>DATNQL010000146.1:0-3839 GCA_036704025.1 Stenomitos sp. | reverse complement strand
CGGATTAATGCCCCTGGTTTAAGAATGGCTTCGTAGCAATCCGCTTCAATCGGCGGACGCTCCACATACAAGGCTGACTCCAAACCCACTTGACCCTCCGGTTCGTCTAAGGTTGGAGGCCCAAGAGGCTGCCACAGGATTGTTGATTCTGACTGCCCAGGCTCTTGGTGGAGCAGTCTCTCTAGTGCTTGCAAGGCTTCTATGGCACTCTGGTAGCGCTGACGATAATCATAGCGCACCATTTTATCTAAAATTGCCGCAAAACCAGGGCTGACGGGAGTTTGATCTTTGAATAATTCACAACTAAACTCTCCCGTCAATGCATCATGGGGTAATTCTCTGGGATTCATCCCGGTCAAGGCTTGCAGACAAACCATGCCAACCGCAAAGATATCACTACTGAAGCGAGGTCTACCCGCTACTTGTTCGCTGGGCATATAACCTGGAGAACCAATGACAATCGTTAAACTCGTTTGTCCAGAGGTGGTCCTAACTTGGGCACTCACTTCTTTAACGGCTCCAAAGTCGATGAGAACAATCTTGCCATCTTTGCTGCGTCTAATTAAGTTGGCAGGTTTGATATCGCGGTGAATCACATTTTGCTGATGGACAAACACCAGCACCTCTAAGATGTCCTGCAACAGGGGTATAACAGAGGCTTCACTCAACGGCTTACGCTCAGCCAGTTCTCGGTCTAAGGGCTGACCTTCGATATATTCCTGAACCAAATAAAACTCATTATCTTGTTCAAAGTGAGCCAATAAGCGGGGTAGCTGGTCATGATTGCCCAAGCGATATAAGGTTTGCGCTTCGCGATTAAATAAGCGTTTGGCCATTTCTAACGTGGCTTCGTCCGTGGCTTTAGGCTTGAGTTGCTTAACGACACATAGGGGTTCGCCTGGTAAATGGCTGTCTTTAGCCAGAAATGTTTGACCAAATCCACCGCCGCCTAGGTGTCGGACGATTTGATAGTGACCCGCCAGTATTGTTTCCATGAGGGTGTCTTAGCGATTGACGCCATTAGCTATTGTCCATTGATCTGATCCAGCTTGGACCTAGTCAATCACGAGTGCCTTAACACCACCATTGATCATAAATTAGACAAAATGGAATTTTGTCAAGAATTGACTTAAATTCTTAATATTGGCTGGTACAACACATCGCTGGAGGTTTTCTCGATTTCGGTAAATCGTAGGGACGCTCGGATAAATCAAGAACTTGGTAGAGTTTATTCATACTATTATCTGGGTCAAATAAAGATAGATTTAAAGAATGAAAAAAAGCAATGTCTAGAATTACTTCAATTTGTTGACAAAAGTTTTTGTAAATCCTATTTCTGGGGTTGCTTTGGATGTAAAATGTCCGGGATTCAAAAAGTTTTTTCAAAATCACTAATTTTTGCAAAACGGCTACTAAAATGTCTGAAGGTACACTCAATCCCGTCATTTCGCGCATGGGTGCAGGCACATTCTGATCAAATATAAAATGGGCATCTTTGAGTTGAAAAACAGCGCAGATTTGCTGGATAATCTGAATTTGAAATAGATGTTCTAAGTGTTCAACCTGTAAAGCACCTTGACTCCTGAGGTACAAACCCAGTGGTTTATTGGCAGGACAAAACTGAGCCAATTTGGTAACGACACGCTGACTCACCCACGGATACTGATTAATCAGCGAAATTAAACACTGCTCATTTAATTGATTGGCGGCTGCCACAATTCTCCCTTGGTTCATCCAGAGATAATGAACAGAAGTTTGTGTGGTCGATTCTGGCAAAGTCCGCAACGCCAGCAATCCCGTTTTATGCCCTTTATCAATGAATTGAAAAATTTCCGGTAACGAAAAATCCGTTAAAGCACCAGTAATAGACATAGTTGTTTAAGAGAAAACCAAAGACTCAAAGTTTGATACTGTTATTGTCTCTATTAGCGGGTATACAAGAAATATAAGGACAATAAACCTTTTTTAAATCAAGCTTTAAGCTCTCTCTATAAGAGGCAGGGATTTATAATGGGTTTTGTCCTGTATGCTTTCTGTTCGCTGTGACCACCACTCCTGTACCCCATAGTTCCCAATCCAATGCTAATACCGCAAACCAGCAACCCGATGCTTTAGGGCGCTTTGGGAAGTTTGGCGGTAAATATGTGCCTGAGACACTGATGCCTGCTCTGTTTGAGCTAGAACAAGCTTTTCAGCAATACTCTAAGGATGCGGATTTTCAGACGGAACTACAACAGTTACTGCGAGACTATGTCGGACGCCCCAGTCCACTCTATTTTGCTGAGCGCCTGAGTGCTTATTATGCCAGACCAGATGGCAGTGGGCCGCAAATTTATCTAAAACGGGAAGACTTGAATCACACCGGTGCCCACAAAATCAATAATGCCTTAGCTCAGGTGTTGTTGGCAAAACGGATGGGGAAGCGGCGGATTATTGCGGAGACCGGTGCCGGTCAGCATGGCGTAGCCACCGCTACGGTGTGTGCGCGGTTTGGACTGGAATGCATTGTCTATATGGGCGTCCAGGATATGGAACGACAGGCGCTGAATGTGTTTCGGATGCGGCTGATGGGCGCGACGGTGCAACCGGTCTCTGCGGGTACAGGTACCCTAAAAGATGCCACCTCAGAAGCGATTCGAGACTGGGTGACGAATGTGGAAACCACGCATTACATCCTCGGTTCAGTGGCAGGACCCCATCCTTACCCGATGATGGTACGCGATTTCCATGCGGTGATTGGTCAAGAGACTCGCGCCCAGTGTCAGGAGAAGTGGGGGGGGTTGCCGGATATTCTGTTGGCTTGTGTGGGCGGTGGTTCCAATGCCATGGGATTGTTTTATGAGTTTGTTCACGAATCGACGGTGCGGCTAATTGGTGTTGAAGCCGCAGGGGAAGGTGTAGATTCGGAAAAACATGCGGCAACCTTGACTCGTGGGCGTCCGGGGGTGTTGCATGGTGCCATGAGTTATTTGCTCCAAGATGATGATGGGCAGGTGATTGAGGCTCATTCCATTAGTGCGGGACTGGACTATCCCGGTGTTGGCCCGGAGCATAGTTATTTGAAGGATAGTGGTCGGGCAGAATATTATGCGGTCACAGACCAAGAGGCGATCGCCGCACTTCGTCGATTATCGGAGTTAGAAGGCATTATTCCAGCTTTGGAAACGGCTCATGCGATCGCCTATCTAGAAACGCTCTGTCCCCAACTCACGGGTAGTCCTCGGATTGTGATTAATTGTTCGGGGCGCGGTGATAAGGATGTTCAGACAGTGGCTAAGTTCATTAACTTGGAAACTGGGGAATAGAAGGGAACCGTCTCGTTGGCAATCGTAACTGTTCGTCGTCAGTGCTTCAGCGCTTTAGGGGTACTACCAGCAGAAAACCGTACAATGCCAAACGTTAGAGTAGAAGGGTGGGTAGTACCTATGTATTGTCCAGTGGGAACACGACCGACCCTATCTACAGAGCAAGATGCAAAAACGTTTAACAAAGTTTATCTTCGGATTACTGGTTCTGACGGCTGGATTGAGTAGCTGTGATGCCTCTATGATGATTGGTCAATCTGTGCCATCAGAGAGTACACCAACCGCAACCGGAACTCAAAGTTCAAAGCCTGCTGAGTTTGCAGCGATGGAAGAGTCGGTTCATCAACAGGTCAATCAATATCGCCAGTCCCGGAACTTGCCACCGCTAAAATTAGATGCCCGGATTAGCGAACAGTGCAGAATTCACTCTCAGGATATGGCGAGTGGTGAGGTGCCGTTTAGCCATAACGGATTTGAAGGGCGGGTAAAAGCGATCGCCAAATCTATTTCTTATCGTAAGGCGGCGGAAAATGT
>DATNQL010000145.1:0-4328 GCA_036704025.1 Stenomitos sp. | reverse complement strand
ATAGCTGCGTTTCATGAGTGTCAGGATTGGGTAGAGGAATTAATCACTTCTGTTCGCAATAAGCGGGCATTTTATCAACGGGGCTTGAGGGCACTAACGCTTATACATGAAGCCTTCTAGGGCGCTTGTCGCCCCCTGAAGAGGTCGGGTTTTTGTTGTTGTGTCCCGCCTTAGCGTAGGCTGCTTTTTAAGGCTCTGTTTCACCGTAGGAACTCCCCATTAGCGCCAGTGTCACCTCACAACGGATGTCTGGTTGCGCCCTGTTCCCAGCTTCACTCTCCAGAAACCGAGTCTGGTCGGTGTGGGCAGATAGGGAGTCATACCTGAGTCTGGTAGGCAGGGCTTTCACCTGCATCAGACCGAGAGTTCAACCTCTTCTGTTTAGAGTTGGTTGGCAGCGTTATGTACGGACTGATTACCGTGATTCACGTTGCAACGAATCGCACCTCGCTTCGCTATCGCACCCGCCCTGAACGCTTGCTCTTACTGCTTTTCTCAAGAGTTATGCACTCTTGCAAGTCTACTACGTTTGACCGCAACTTGGTATTAATGTTTAAATATTGACCCTGAAGGAACATTGCAAGGTGGCAGAAATTGAGTGTAATTGCAGCGTCTCAATCCCATCGCACAAGCCACTTGCACTAAAAACCTTGTTGTTTACTAAAGGCTTGTAAGCTAACCGTGAGTGAATACCCCTAAAAACTCAGTGAACCAGGTAAAGGTTACCTGGTTCACGCACAACTTATTCAATACACTATGCAACTAGAGTTTACAGATGCTTACAGCCTTGACTAAACAGTCTTGAGTATTCTTCCGTTCCTCGGTTTTCAGTTTGGTTTGGCTCTCTGCTTTAACCGCATTGTTAGCTACTTCCAACTGAGCTTTAGGCTTCAGTTCTGCCACAAGTTAAGTTAAAACACGCGCCGTCCTTTTTAATCTTTCTACCAAGCTCTAGTAAGCTGTAAGTGGCTCAGGGTAGGAGGCACAACCCCGAATCCCGATTGATTTCTGTGCCTACTATCAAGATATCAAGTCTTTTCAATACAGGCTAGACCCTGTTACATAAATTTGTTTAACGTAGGATAAAGGCGTAATAGAGGGTAACAGTATTTAATCATCCTCGACCTCCCAACGTTTGTTCACATTTGTTCACAAAGGTGTCAGGGCAGAAGCGATGGGATAGACCAAGAAACTTACTTCTGACCTCTGACACCGATGTCCACAGGGAAACAATCGAACCCTCAACAGGTGCGTAGCATTTACGGTGTACTCGCACGGACAGGGCCGTTGTAGTCCATGGTTACATTACCTTCTGTAGAAACGGTGACCACGCTCTCGTAGGAGGGAATCGTCTCGCCGGGCCTGGTTCCTTTGAAAGTGAATGTCCAGGTTCCATTCCCATTATCTACATAGGGGGACTGAGCAGGTGATCCATGCATTGAGGTTTCAGCACGATAGTAACCTAAACCCCCATTAGCCCTTTCCGCCGCTTGTCGTGCTAAATTTTTGGCGCGATTGAGGTCTCGGAGAACGGCGTTGTCAAGTTTACGCTCGGTCGTTGTCGTACCCTCAGTCGTGCTAGGTGTCTGGGCGACAAGAGGTAATGAGCCAAGTGTCAAAACGATTAACGCGGTTACACAAGCCAAAGCACTTTGTTTCAACATGATAGATTTCCCCTTTTTCTCTCTAAGCAAGTATGCACTTTTTTAGGTCAATGCTAGAGATGTATTTATGTTTCACTACTGAATCAGTAAAACAGAAAAAAGTTCCCGTTTGACCCAATTTCCCTGTTTATCCACTTTTCCGTAAACTGTCTTTCCGTTGTACGAGAAACTAGAAGAGCTTCCCCCATCTAGATTCATGGCTTGCTCAACGCCTTGAGTTTTCATGAAGGCGGCTAACGCGGGCAAGGATAACCCGGCTGTGGTGGGTGCGGCTGGCTGTTGAGCCACCATGACCACTAGGAGGCTGCCATCACGGGTAATCCCGATTGCACTTCGAGCATTCGGTTGCTTGCTTCCTAAGGGGTCTCGTATGATTTTACCGTGGGCAAAGTCCACAAAACCTTCTGCAACGTCGGTCAACTTTGGTAATAAGCGGGGGCCACCCCCTAAAACATCTAAGAGTTGGCATCCACTGGGAGATGCTTCACGGTGAAGAGCAATATCATAACGAACCGCTTGACCACAACGATAGCGCCGGAATTCCGTCCGGTTGAGGATTTTCGGCAAGTAAGGCATTAATTTGGGATTGTTCATCAGTCGCTTATTCTGCCTGGGGTCTGCCACCCAGACGCCTTGCTGCATCACATAGGAGGTCGATTGCTGGTTTTCTGGATCGAAAAAGCCTCCATTGATGGCTGCGATTGCTCCATGTTTCTGGGCAAAACTCTCTAGTGGGCTTAATCTGGGGGAGATGGCGGGAGTCACCACAAAACGACTGGATGCGGGAATCAACAGGGTGTGAACGACGCTTTGTTGTATCCGGTGAGTTTGGTATTGGAGGTTTTTTTCGGCAGCAGGTGAAACGGCTGAAGCGGGAAAAGGGGGAGGTTCGCGATTGAGTCTACAGGACAGCAGAATCCCAAATCCCATGAAGCTCAAGCTCAATAACAAGATTTTTCTCAATGGCTTTTCCTCTGTTCTTTAGGAGCCTATTAGAGAAAAGTGTAAATCTACTGGGAAAAGGCTTTTAACGTAACATAAATGGCACTGACTTAACGAGCCGATCCGCCCCCCAACCCCCAATTCTGGGGGAGCCAAAGTTCCAAGTCCCCCAGAATTGATACCGCTGGCGAAATTAATATAGGTTTACAAAAGGGTGAGTTGATGTGGACAAGCTCCGAATCAAGGCGTGAGCAAAGGGAGTTAGAGTTGAAGCGGTTGTATCCGTTGTGAGAGTGAGGAGTTGCCCCGATGTGCTTGAGAGTTGAGAAAATAGCACCGATACCGCAACAGACAGCAACCATTGCTCGCTTAGCTTTTCCCAAAGGAAGTTTAGTCATGAGTATGAGGGATGGCTCAATGCAGGAGGGGTGCAGCGCAGCGACTCAACTCATGTCTTAGCAGCAATTCGGGTTATGCATCGTCTAGAAGTAGTGGGGGAGACCTTACGGACAGCACTCAACAGTCTGGCTGTAGCTGTGCCGCAATGGCTGACCGAAAAAGTGCCGAAGCGAGTGGTTTGAGCGCTATGGCTCTCGGATTGAAGACTATCATCTACCCAAGGGAAACGATGAGCGTCAACAGTTAGGGGAGACGATGGGTAGAGATGGTTATCGGCTCTTAGGAGTTGTCTATGATGGGGATGGCCCAGATTGGCTGGCGCAGTTACCCGCCGTTGAGGGATTGCGTCAGGTTTGGTTACAGCCGTTTCATCTGGATGCTCAAGGTCTTGTACACTGGCGTCAGGGCAATAATAGCCCCCCGTCGGCTCAATTAATTCACTCTCCCTACGATGTCGAAGCCCGATTCAGTCGCAAACGTGAAACCCAATGGGTAGGCTATAAGGTGCATTTGAGCGAAATCTGTGCTGAGAATGCCCCCCACCTGATTACCCATGTCGAGACGACTCTAGCCACGACAACCGATGTACAAGTAACTGATAGGATTCACCAAGCTCTCTCGCAGCGCCAACTCCTGCCTGAAACTCATATTGTCGATACGGGTTATATCCGTGCTGAGCATTTGCTCAACACTCAAGATATCAATGGAATTGAGTTGCTTGCTCCAGTTTTACCCGATAGTAGTTGGCAAGCTCAAGCCGATCTGGGCTTTGATGTGGCTCACTTTATGATTGATTGGGACAACCAACAAGCTAAGTGTCCAATCGGGCTTCGGAGTACGAGTTGGAAGCCCGGTTGTGACCGTCGTGGTCATCAGATCATTAAGGTGGGCTTTGCTCACTCCACTTGTAGCCTGTGTTCCCATCGCTCCTTATGTACTCGCACCAAAAAGCAAGGACGCACCATTACCCTGCGTCCTCAACGCCAACATCATGCTCTGCAACAAGCTCGCCACACCCAAACCACAGAGATTTTCCAGCGTCGCTATGCTCAACGTGCAGGTATTGAAGGTACCTTGGCTCAGGGCATTAAAGCCTTTGGTCTACGCCGATGTCGCTATATCGGTTTGACTAAGACCCACTTGCAGCACGTCATCACAGCTACAGCTATGAATATTGTGCGTTTGGTCAATTGGTGGCAAGGAGTCCCATTTGCCGCTACTCGATGTTCTCGTTTTGCTGCTCTTGATCCTCCAGCTTGACCCTTTTGTCAACCTATATTAATTTCGCCCGTGGTATCAATTTTGGGGGATTTAGGGGGCATT
>DATNQL010000144.1:0-5335 GCA_036704025.1 Stenomitos sp. | reverse complement strand
ATAACAAAGGATAACCTGTTCGAGGGTCAATGAGGTTACTCAAAAAGCTGCGATCGCGTAAACTAAACGCGACCTCAAAGCCAAAACGTAAAAACTTCTCCCTCAGCCGCTCTTTCTCTTGCTCAATCTCAGGCGTAATTTCCACCAGTTCGTATTGAGCTTGCTGTAACACAATGACGACCCACAACACGGGCAAATTCCAATCGGGTAAAACGCGCTCTAAATTCTGGACAACAAAGGAACTAGGACGGTGAATAGACATCTGAACGGCCTGTCCCGTTTCTGTAACCAGATAAAGAAAATGGCGGTGAGCAATTGTCAAGGGGTAAGGGTTAAGCTATTCAAGCTAAAGACTGGAGTAAGACTTGAAGCTGCTTTTCTTTGGTCGTATCGATTTTACAGCGAAAATTGCTGTGAATAATACAGGGAGGACACGGGTGCATCGTCATCAGAAATTTTACAGCCTTTGTTCGCGGGAATCTGAGGGGCTTTCTCTCGTTCGCCTTTGCTAACGTTCACACTCCCAAACGGTTTTCAGCACTTTTTTAGAAGTAAGAGCTAAGTGTTGAGTGTGGTCATTTTAGGATAAATAGTTACAATGGATAAGTCACAGATTCTACTGGAACGTTGGTGACTGCCAATAGTGTTTTTTGATCTTGACTTTATGAAAAAGGGAACCAAGTCCTCTTGTGGCAGTAGACCGAGCATGTACTCGGAAACTTTAAACGAGATACCCACGGTCCCCCCCTGGTTATCCAGGTCATAAACTGAGGTAAAACGGCGTTTCGGGGCATCTGTAATCCATCAAACCCTCCTCTCCTAAGAGACTGAGGGTTTTTTTACAGGAAGATCGGTGATCCATGATAGGGATTGTGGGTCAGCTTCCGGTAATTTTATTGATATATCACCACATTTGGACTGCTGCATTGCTTAGGCATTAATATAAACTAATTTAAATTACCGACATAGCTGAGATTAGAAAAATTGTTAACTGAGCCGCTGATTGCTTCAAAATTTCCTGCTGATGTCTTCAGGCTGGCGAATGGACTGACTGTAATCTATCAGCACCTCCCAGCGACGCCTGTTGTGGTCGTCGATGTGTGGGTAAAAGCGGGTGCCAGTACGGAACCCGACCAATGGTCTGGGATGGCTCACTTCCTAGAACACATGATCTTTAAAGGCAGCGAGCGGTTCGCGCCTGGTGTGTTTGATATGGTCATTGAAAGTCGTGGTGGTGTCTCTAATGCCGCCACCAGCCACGATTATGCCCACTTTTTTATCACTACGGCGGCTCAGTATTTAAAAGATACCTTACCGCCTCTGGCAGACTTACTCTTACACCCAGCTATCCCGGAGGATGAGTTTGATCGGGAACGAGATGTCGTCCTAGAAGAAATTCGTGCCTGCTACGATAATCCGGATTGGTTGGGATTTCAGGCTTTGAGTGAGAGCGTTTACCAGCGTCATCCCTACGGACGCTCGGTTCTGGGAACCGAAGAACATCTGCTCATGAACTCACCCTATCAGATGCGCTGCTTCCACTCGACTCACTACCAACCCGAAAATATGACGGTGGTGATTGTGGGCGGGGTTGACCAAGAATCGGCGTTGAATTTAATCAACCAGTCGTTTCAAGACTTTCCTACCCCCATGGAGTGCCCACCCTGTGAGTTACAGGCAGAACCTCCCATTACAGGAGTTCGTCGTCAGGAATTGTATTTGCCGCGTCTAGAGCAGGCTCGTTTGTTGATGGCTTGGGTGGGACCGAGTGTAGACCAACTACGAGATGCTTATGGCTTAGATTTACTCTCCGTCCTCCTCGCTGATGGACGGTCTTCTCGCTTGGTGCGAGAATTGCGGGAAGAGCAGCGATTAGTATTGAGCATTGGGAGTAATTTCTCACTGCAACGGGACTCGAGTTTGTTTACCATTAGTGCCTGCTTGGAGCCACAATACTTGGAACAAGTGGAAGAACTCATCTGCGATCGCCTGTTTCAATTACAGAAGGAAACCCTGTCGCCCCAAGAACTGAGCCGTTGCCAGCGCCTGCTCTGTAATGACTATACCTTTTCCACAGAAACCGCGAGTCAGTTAGCGGGTCTTTATGGCTACTACAACACGATTGCTACAGCAGATATTGCCGTCACCTATCCCAAGCAAATTCAGACGTTTACGGCATCAGATTTAATGCACTTGGCACAGCAATATCTTTCTCCTCATCACTACGCCGTTACGGTGATGAAACCTATGACCGAGGAGGAGATGGGTAAACATTGAAAGTTGAAAGTTGAACGTTCTAAGCTTCAGATCAGAGTCAGCCTCGTTTTTCATCCTCAACCTTCTCACTTTCAACCCCTGACGAATATCATAATGCCTCAAACTGTAACCTTTTTACCCCAACAACCGCTTATTCATCGCACGGTTCTCGATAACGGTATCGTTGTCCTCGCCATCGAAAATTCCGCCGCAGATATTATTGCCACACGTCTATTTATTCGAGCGGGGAGTCAGTGGGAACCGCGAGAAAAAGCAGGACTCTCTCACCTCCTGTCAGCCGTGATTACGAAAGGGACAGAGCAACTGTCATCGGTAGAGATTGCCGAACGGATCGAGTCGGTGGGAGCCAATCTCAGTGCAGATACGGCGACCGATTACTTCTTACTCTCCCTGAAAACTGTCTCCACCGACTGGCCTGAGATGTTGCAGTTAGCGGGGCAAATGTTGCTACACCCCAGTTTCCCAGAAGAAGAAGTCGAACTGGAGCGGTACCTCGCCATTCAGGATATTCGGTCTCAAAAAGAGCAGCCCTTCACCATTGCCTTTGACCAGTTGCGGCAGGCGATGTATCAAGAGCATCCCTACTCACTCTCGATTTTAGGCACAGAAGCCACTGTCTCTGAACTCGGTCGTGCTGACTTGGAATCTTATCATCAAACTCACTTTCGACCCGACAATATGGTCATTAGTGTCGTGGGTCGTGTGACGCCAGAAGAAGCTGTCGCTCAGGTTGAGCGCGTGTTTGGGGCTTGGCATTCACCGGAAGCGCCCCTATTAACCCAACAGTTACCCTCGATTACCTCTCAGCCGTTGCAAGTGATGACAGCGCAAGAGACGCAGCAGTCAATTGTGATGTTGGGCTATCTGGCCTCGCCCCTATATCATGCCGACTATACCACTCTCAAATTGCTCAATACTTACCTGGGGAATGGGCTTTCCAGCCGCTTATTTGTTGAGCTACGAGAGAAGCGAGGTTTAGCTTATGACGTCTCCGCGTTTTATCCCACGCGCAAGTCAGCGTCCACATTCGTCGTTTATATGGGCACAGCCCCTGAGAATACGGAAACGGCTATCCTCGGACTCCGTAAAGAAATAGACCGTCTTTGCTCAACGTTGCTCAGTCACGAGGAACTCCAAGCTGCCAAAAATAAACTCTTGGGTCAGTATGCACTAGGAAAACAAACGAATGCACAGCTTGCTCAAGTCTATGGCTGGTATGAGACGCTAGGGTTAGGAATTGAGTTTGATACTCAGTTTCAGCAAGATGTGATCAGTATTACGCCAGAAATTGCCCAAGCCGTGGCGACTCGTTATTTTACCGAACCTTATATCTCCCTGGTTGGACCGGCTGAGGCCATCAACCCCTTGGCAACACCGATGGTTTAGTTTGATTTGCCTAAGCAGTTACATGAATTGTTAGGGCATCCCCATTATGCTGCACAGCTTTAGTGAGCCGATTCAATCCCCATAATTTCGGTCAGGGCGGGTTTCGATTGTTCTGTCTACCTGTTGCAAAAGCCTTGAGCAAGCTCTGCGTTTTACAGGTAATACGAAGTTGCATTCATATGTAGCCTATTCTTTTTCTCCGCGTCCCCGCGTCCCCGCGTCTGTCCCAACTACTATGTTTGAACGCAACTTTGTATAAGCCCGCCCTGATCAAAACCTGAGTAATGTTAAGAACTTCAGTCTTTAGACCAACTTCAATTCAGACTCGAAGTGCTAATTCTTTGAACCAGAAACAAACCCTAGGGTTAAGCTATCTGGAGCCAGGAAATGAGCCAAATGGTAAGCTCTTTCCTCGGTTTTCAGGAGGATTTGTTCGTACAGATAGCGGGTAGCGCGATCGCCCAAACTTTCTGCTTGTCCTGCCTGACGCCGAATCAATTGAATCAAGGCTTGTTCTGCGGCGAGATCGTGTTCTACCATCTCGCGACAGGAAAAAACTCCATCCGCTTCTGGCGAAAAGCAACACAATTGCGCCAGTGCCGTGAAGCTAGCTGCCGGAACACCGCCGAGTCCATCTAATCGTTCTCCAATATCATGGACGTGACCCTGAACGTCATCGTAGCTCTCATTAAAGAACTGGTGCAGCATGTAAAATTCAGCACCTTCCACCACAAAGTGATGTTTTTGGTATTGCAAGTAGAGCGCTTGAAAACTGGCCAAAGCAATGTTCAGTCCTTCACAAATTGGTGCTGTGACATTCCGCTCTAACAAGACTGGATTATCGTAGACTTCGCCAAAGGTGCGTAATATACCCTGAGTTTCTGCCATGGTCGTGATCTCCTATCATTAGGCAGGTTTTCTTGGCAATGCCAAAGTGTAACACGCCTCACTCAGAAATTTCACCCAATCATGATCTTACTCTTCATACATGAGTATGCTGGCTGTCTTCTGAGCTATTTAGGAGTGAGTTTCGCTAAACTTAGCGAAGTAGTTGAGAATTCTTGGCATTTGTTTTATATGTAGTTTAGTCTGGTAAAAGATTTGATCCCAAATCCGTCTTTGATAACCCTTTGAGCCAATAGTCTTGAATCTCTCCCCCTTGTCCTCCTGGTCTCCCTTGTCTTCCTTGTCCTACTCTGATCAAAAAAGGGGCTAGCAGACCGGGATCGGGTATGAGGCACCCTTTTCTTGTTCAAGTCTCCCGAAAGATCCAGCACTTGCGGGAAACCACTAATGATAAATTATCGCATCTTTGAAGACCTATGAATCGACCGAGTTCCAAAATAGAGACTCAGCAAGAAATTGAGATTAGCTGGGGCGATCGCTGGCAAGTGTACAGGCGCTTACAAGAATTAGCCATTCCCTGTGAATGTGGCACGAACCAGCCTTTGCGCTATCAGATACAGGATGTCACGGCAGCTATTCAACTCTGGAGCGTGGTTAGGCAGCTAACCCTGCCACGCCGGGAACTCGCCTCTTGGCTGGAACGTTGCTGGCAAAATCGGAACTGATACCAAGTTGCGCTCAAGATAATAGTAGTCAAGACAGTCCCGATGAAAAAAATTCACCGCCATGAATGAAAATAGTCCTCCCTTACACCCTACACCCCACT
>DATNQL010000143.1:0-2738 GCA_036704025.1 Stenomitos sp. | reverse complement strand
GGCAAGATTATGGAGCAACTGAAGATAGCGTTAACTCAACATTATGATAAGCCTTTTCATCTGATAAGCTTAGTTATTCCTGTTTGTCATGAAGCTAATATATCTATCTCTCAATTATTTTTAGAAGACTTAAATCCATTAAGTGAAATCTTACTGAGGAATTTTAAGATAAATTATAGGCTTACTTAACCTGTACTGTTGATTTTTGACAAGATTCGGCGATCGCTCAGTAATTCGTCACTATCCCCCCATGTAGGCTACTGCCGTTACCGTTTTTATACTCCGCTACGGATGGCTCAAACGCTTCAAGGATTAAATTCTTGCCCATTGCCTTGCCAACTAACTCCATTAAGGCTTTTGTCCGTGCCGCGAAAAATCCCTCAAAGTCGTCTTGGCGCAGAAACTCTAGCTCAATAGTGTGCGATCGCAACATCTCATCCAGTTTCTCTGGCGAGGTTCCCGACCTCTCAAACTCCTTGAGATAAACCGAAGGCGCTTTGGAGCCGATTTTTTTATTCGTTTTCGCGCTTAAGGGGGTGCGATTGACCAAGCAGTTGTATTTTTTCGGGTCAATGTCATGCTTTCGACACCACGAAACTGGGAAGATGTGGTGCGATTCCACCCTTTGTTCAAAATAGAGTACGTCATTAATTTCTTCCCCTGTACTCCAATCCACTGCCCCAGATAGGCGCAATAGCGCTGACAAGCCTTGGTAGACCGCACCATAGCGTTTTCTGGCATTGAGGAGCCGCTCTACCGAGAATCTGGCAGAAGTCACCGTCGTCGGCATGGCACCGCTGAATAACCAAAGAGGTATCTCCACTAAGTCACAGGCGGCTCGCACCTCCCCACGTAGATACAGCTCTCCAAACATCCCACACCATAACCAACGCGCTAGTCGAGAACGAACTTGTTCGCTATCCGATCGCTTTCCCAGTACAGTTAAAATTGCTGCCATTGCCACTAATTGGATGGGGTATGCCAAATGGTTAGCGTCAAAGATTTTCTGGGCGTGCAGGAACCGGGCGGCTTCCTCAAATCCTCTGGTAATCGGGTCTGCCCAAGTCTGGTATTCTTCGGTTGAGAGTTTCAAAACGTCTGAGCGCCGACAGCTAACACCGGGTAATTTCTCGGAAACTATGCCTGCACGGAAGGCATCTTGGCGACGAGCATAAGAAGCTGTCAATGTGACGGCTTGAATAAAATCTGTATTCCTTAAAGAACGCAACGCTTTGAAAGACTTAAGGTGAGCCTCTCGGCACTTCCAATCGTCCCGCAAACTGAAGTTGTCAGCACAGTAACTAGCCGTCATCAGGTCGAAAAAGTTGAGGTCGCACCCGGAGGTGTTGGTATCTTCAAAGACCTGGCAAACGGCGTCTTTGGGCAAGGAGTCTCGCAGTTGGATGACGGGCATCTGATAATGCTCGAACTTTTTGAGGATTTCCAGCTCTAAGGTATCGATGAGTTTGAGTTTTTCTGGGTCATATTGCCAAAACCGGGAGTAGTTGCTTCTCCATTCCGAGAAGAAGAATACTTTGGACAAAGGAAATAGTCCGGCTAAGTATTCTTGGTCTGAGGTAGAAACGTCGAGGGATTCAGCACTGTAGGTTCGCAGCTTTTTTGATTCAGGTAAGGCGAGAATTGCTTCTTTTCGGTCGGTATTGGGGTCGAGGGATTTTTCAATGTCCAGGTAGTACCACTTGCGGCTGAGTTTGTTGCTGTTGGAGTCTTTAACCAGGACGGGTTGCTCGGATAGCAGCACCATGAACAGGGTGGTTAAACGCTGTTGCCCGTCGAGAATTAATAAGTTGGGTGCAGGGGATTGCTGTAGCGTCGCGCCATTGAGCAGGCGAGGCTTGAACCGCACTTGAGGATTACCTTGTTGGAGTAGCATGACCGCACCAACGGGGTAAGCCAAGGATAGGCTCGTCAACAGCCTTTTGACGCGAGCATCATCCCAAACCCAATCCCGCTGGAAATCCGGCAGTTGGATGCGTCCAGTTTTGATGTCTTTGAGGATATCCAGCAGGGGATATTTGGTGATGTCGAAGGTGCTAATCGAGTTCATTCAAACAGGGAGCGATCGCTACTACTTTTGGCAAACTACTCCCCATCTTTCGTGCAGGTCAAGAGTTCAAGAGAAAGTCTTGTCAAATTGACAAAACTGTTGGCAAAACACGGATGAATTAACCTTGTTGCCTGTTGGAGTGCCACTGTTCTAAGAGCGGGTGAACTTGAGAAGCGTTTTGCAATAGAAAATCCGCTACTGCCATAATTCTCTGGTAAGGAAGCCCAGCTTCTCGGCGGCTGGTTCTTCCCCCTAACCAATGGTTCGTGGTTGATTGCGAGACGCAGCAGATTTGAGCTAATTCTAATGACCCGAATCCCCAGCGATGGCTAAACAGTTGGGGCGATATCAACATCTGATTGTGGAGTTGGAGTACTTGACCTCTATCAGCTTCAGGCATGATGACTTTTGACTCAAGCTGAGAGTGGCTGATTGAGATGTTCGATGTCTTCCTCGAAGGCAAAGTCGTATCTAATTATCTGACTTGAGGGACTTTGCTCGTCGAGTAAGACTAAGTAGTGAAGCCCAGTAGCAATGCAGCTAGCGGAGTGGGTGTAGATGACGCCGAGAATGCGACCAAAATCCGGATTGGGGACTTGACGCCAGCGTACCCAGTCGCCGAGTTGAAACTGTTGCTGTGGTAGGACTTCAGGAACAACTTCTGGTAAGG
>DATNQL010000142.1:0-2733 GCA_036704025.1 Stenomitos sp. | reverse complement strand
CTCTGCAACAAAGGATTTTGTCTCTGTTGTGTTTGCCTCTGGAGATTTACACTCAGCTTTCTGTTGATGATGCTGTTCCTTAGCTGATTGAAAGGTTGAGCTTTGATTGATGAAAATTTAATAAAAACCTTTTTTACGAACATCAAAATGACTTGATGTGATTTTCTTTGCGCCTGTTTATTGTTAAGAATAATTTGACTATTCACAACCGCCTGTTTGATTACCGGAGGCCGATAGTTTTTCCTAAAGAAAAACTATCGGCCTCCAATAAAGTGTCCATTTTCTCTAACTCACTTTCAAATGAGCGAACCGTAAGTTTCAATCAGCTAAGGAACAGCATCATCAACAGAAAGCTGAGTGTAAATCTCCAGAGGCAAACACAACAGAGACAAAATCCTTTGTTGCAGAGGCGATAAAGGAGTCAGATATACGTAAGTCCGCTCAGGCACATCAATCAGTAGTAAGGTAATATCGCCAAAAGCTGCCAGTAGTTGTTCGGCCGTAGGATTGGCAGTAGCACGTTTTGGATTAGCGGCATATAAACCAGTCAACTTCTGTTTTTGTGCCCCTAAATTGCGCCGGACGGAAAATTCCAGTAGAGTCAAGACACGCAGACCAATCGAAAGCAGACGCATCAAACCAGTGATATGGTCATCTCGCTGCAAGTACATCGGAGTTAAAGATAAGGGAAAGCCTTTGAAGCGTCCAAATCCTCTTTCCATCAAATACTCCTGCCGATAAGCTATTACCGCATCAGCTAGGGATAACTGTTGTGCTGGTTGATTAGTCACATAGACTCGCCATCCTAATAAGCTGATTTGTCGGTTAAGTGCCTGCCGATCTATATTGACAACCAATTGTATTTTAGATTCACTCACAATTTGAGGGGGTCGCTGACGGTAGCCTCTTAAGTGACGCTTAGTATGAGTCACTTGATAATCTAATTGCAACAGACCTTGTACATGGTATTGGGTGACAATAGCAGATGCGGCGGACTGCCAGGATAACAGATTAGTGAGGCACTTTTTCCCCCGTTTTGGTTGATTTAACTGGGCTAAAGCCACTTGTGCTTTCTCCAATCTCGACAGCAGCGCTTTTTCTCCCGATTCTGCTGCTGCTATGGAACGAACAAGTAACAGCCGTTCTGTCCAAGTAACAACTTGACCGTTAACTGTGGTAGTGCGGGTCACTGGAGTTTCATAACCAACGGCAATTTGTTTGGTGTTGCCATCAGCATAATCATAATCAATTGTAGTTAATGCTTGCTGCAAGGAATTCACCAGGAAAAGGTAATTTTCCAGTTCTCCTGCCGTCAGCTGAGTCGCGGGCAGGGGGCATAAATAATAATCCCGGTTGGCCACTACTGTCCCACGAGTAGAGAGGGCAGCCATTTTGCAATCACCGATGTAGAGTAAGCCAGAATGGTTTAGTGTTGCTCGCACTCGTTCAATGGCTGGTATATATAAGGGGTCATCGGCTTTATTTCCTGGTAATACTTCTGTAGCAACGGGCATTCCCAAAGGATCTAATGTTGATAACATCAGCTTGACCTGTGCCAAGTCGGGGCGATGGTCTTTACTATGACCGTACTGAAATAAGCCGTCGGGATTGGCTCCACAGTAGGTACTGGCAGTGGTACTATCCAGACGGGCGGTTTTTGGTTTGAGATCGTACACTTGTACTAACTGGCCGCCTAATTCTCGTTCAAATTCTAACCACGAGTGGTCATCACTCAGGTAGCGCAGCAGTGCTTGTAGTCGGTCATCTGTGAAATCTAAGGCTTTGAGTGTATCTGTTGTACAGCCTCGTAGTGTTTCTAATCGTTTTTCTGCCCAGGGTTGGACGTGGCTTAAACGGTGGTCGGCTTGGGACAAAATGTAACTTAACCAGACTACTGCTACCCATCCCAAACTCAAACCTTGCCAGTTACCGTGAGTGGGGAAGTGTCGATCTAGCAGCGATTGAATTCCCATCTGCTTGAGGAATGCACTAAGCAGGGGTATGTCGTCTACTCGCTCGTTGGTGACGTTGAGGGTTTTGCTCATAGCTTTGTACCCTACAGGATCTGGGAGTAGAGAGAGTTGGGTGCAACCCAACTCTCTCTACTCCTTCCTTCCCTTTGGCGCTATGGCTTCAAACAAGGTTTGTCCAATTTCTCTAACTCACTTTCAAATGAGCGAACCGTAAGTAATTCGTAAAGCTCCATCACAAGGCCAGTGTAGAGATAACAGCTTTTCTGCGATTGGGGTAGGGACAAAAGTAATGGTTATTTCTTGAGTCAACAGCCAGTCACGCAATTCTTCTGGAGAGAGAAGAATCTCTGGCTTAACTAAATAAATACTTGCTCCCGATGCTAAGTAAGGCCACATTTCCCACACAGAAGCATCGAATGCGGTTCCAGCCAGTTGAGTAGCTCGATCTGATAATGTTACCTCAAAGGCGTGTTGATGCCAGAAAACTAGATTTAACAGCCCTGAATGGGGAATCAAAACTCCTTTAGGTTTTCCAGTTGAGCCAGAAGTATAAATGACGTAAACCAAGTTTTCTGGTGTCAGGCTAGTGATAGGAGAAAGGTTACTTTCAGTAGAGATTTCTTCCCAATCAGAATCTAAGCAAACTACCCGTACTTGATGTTCTGGTAATGAAGCAACCAGTTTTTGTTGAGTTAATAGAACTGGTAGTTGGGAATTATCAAGCATATAAGCGATGCGTTCAGATGGATAGGCAGGGTCT
>DATNQL010000141.1:0-7434 GCA_036704025.1 Stenomitos sp. | reverse complement strand
GCCGGTTTCACTCCCGTGGCTTGCTCAATATTCAGGAGAATGTTACGAGCCTCTGCCAGGGTTGCAATTGGAGTATCAACAGGCAACCCAAAATACTCCTGGTATTGTTGCGAGAACAGCCTTTCTAGTCTGGAAAACAATTGTGATTCCGCCTCAGCAGAAGCCGACGTAGACTCCGAATTGCTCTGTGCGACATTCATGCTAGGTTGAGTCGGTTCTTCCGCTGTACCACCGGTGTTTGTGGTGTCTCCTCCAGGCGAGTTAGTATTGCCACTGTCAGTGCTGGTTGCGTTACCTCCCGTAGTGCTGGTTGTGCTGCCACTATCAGTGCTGGTTGCGTTACCGCCCGTAGTGCTGATTGTGCTACCACTGTCAGTACTAGTTGGGCTACTTCCCGTATTAGTCGTTGAAGATGAAGAGCTTGAGGTGGGTGAGGGAGTGGGAACGGGTATGGGATTTGAACTGGGTGAAGGACTGGGACTGGGTGAGGGATTTGGGCTGGGTGAAGGACTTGGGCTAGGTGAAGAATTCGGGCTGGGTGAAGGACTTGGACTAGGTGAAGGTACGTTACCTTGTGTGATGCTCACCGTACCATTATTACCAGGGCCTTGATTCTCGACATTAGTAATGCCGGTCGTAATCGTGCCTCTAGCCGTCAGCGTGATCGAACCTGCATTGCCAGGGCCTTGATCATTTGCCAGAATATCACCCGTGATAATATTTCCCTCCGTACTATTTATCGTTACAGAACCCGCATTCCCCGGTGCCTGATCGTTAGAAGTAATGTTATTGGTGGTAATGTTGCCTGGAGCCTCTAAGATCACAGGGCCAGCACTGCCTTGACCTTGATCGGAAGTGTCAATATTGCCGACAGTAATCGTTTTTGGAGAGGATGAAGTTCCAGAACTAGTAAAAGTGGTTTGCCCTTGTTGCAAAGGAACATTCGCAGAATTGGTTAAGGTAGTCAAACCAGCTCGCAAAATCAGGGCTGGACTACTCTGCAAAATTGGAATATCTTCATCAGAACCTGGAAGCAGAGCCGTATCTGGGCCGGTAATTCTGATATTCCCAGCCGTGATGCTGCCCCTGGACTCTACCTTAAGTGCCACACCGGTGTAATTTCCAAACGTGACATCACCGTTTGAACTAATAATAGGGTCGTACCAGCTCACAAAGTTACCCGGATCACCGGCCAAATTGAGAATCGAGAACCCATTACTGGCAAAATGAGCATCGCCGGAAATATCACCATTACTGACTAAACTCAGTTGACCGCCGCTCGTAAACGGAGTCTGGGGATGGTTTAGTGCCAAAATATCGATATTGCGATCGCCCTGAATGTAGAGGTTTCCCCCGGCCTGAGCCAGAAACGGATTGGTCACGCTATCCCGCACTTGTACCGTATCCTTTGCCAAAAGCGTGAGATTTCCAGTCGTGACGAGTTGGCTTTCCACTAAGGTTAAATTGCGGTTAGCGGATAGTATTGCAGTTTGAGCAGTGACGTTCCTTGCCACCACATCCCCAGTTTCGACCGCAATGCCGGAACTCGTGAGCTGCACGGTACCATTGCTGTTGACCGTTAATCCCGTGGCATTGGCGACATTGCCACCCGTGAGTAGTTCCGGGAGAGAGGCAATGGGTAAAGTCCAGTTCTCCGGTTGACTGCCAGTGCCCGTCGGCGGTTGGATATCCAAGCTGAGTACGCTTCCCGGTTGACTCAGGCGCACCCAATGGGAGCCTGGTACAGCAGCAACCGTAATCTGTCCTCCGGGCGCAGACAGTTGCCCGGTACTGACTGCCGTACCTGCTAAAAGGGTTAAGTTTTGTCCTGGTCCGACGGCTAGGTTGCCAGTATTGATAATGGCTCCAGGTGTGGAGGTATTGAAGGCAAACGTATGGGGTGTCCCAACCAGTGATTGATAGTCAACCACACCTGTGGCATTGAACCAATCATTGCCGAAACCCATCCCTGTCGCCGTGGTGGCAGTAAAAGACGCAGGCACATTGAGGCTTGCATTAGAACCAAAAACAATCCCAGCTGGGTTGAGCAAAAATAAGTTGGAATTACCGCCTGTAACTTGAATGAGACCATTAATAATGGAAGCCTCTCCACTGCTGACTCGACCCAAGATATTTTGAATCGATGGATTAGAGAGGAAATTTGCAATCTGGTTTTGATTCAGGTTGAATTGAGAGAAACTGTGGAAAAGGTTGGTTCCATCACTGGATAGTTGTCCGCCTGTAATATCGATTTGATTGCCAGTCGGTGTTACCACCGTATCCGTGCCATCAGCCGCTGGAACAATAGATTGTGCTTGTACTAAAGAAGGCAAAAAAAAACCAGCCAAAGGAACTAGGAAAAAAGCCAGTATTTTTTCCTGTTGTGTCCTATGCTGTTTTCGGAAGAAGTTAGGGCAGAAATGAGTAGTCTGTGTAAAGATCTTTCTGTTCATAGCTAAATTTATTTTAGTAGCCACCTGTTGATTAGGGTAAAAAGTAAGTCGTAGCTACACCCAAAAAGTGCCCGCTCAGGGACATGACCAAGAGGATCAAGACGCAATTTGCGCCAACCTGTAAACGTCATTTCACCTTGAACAGAGGAGATATTGTCCCCAGCAGGATGCACCCGAAAGCTTATATCAAGTCCGTCTAATTCCCCATACTAAAAATATCTGTGCGTCCCCGCGTCAATCCTAATGATGAGTGTTTAACCGGACATGATATTACAGGGTAATTGAATACTCAGATTGATAGGTTGGCTAGAGGAATAACAAAACTCCTCAAAGTTTAATCGATGAATCGATATTGAGAAGAGGGTTAACCTAACCTAAGGGAGATGTTGAGTTTGATGAGAAACGCCTGACTTGAAAGCCGACAGGAAAAGCCGGTGAAATTAGGGGAGAATATTTTCCTGCATGATGGGTGCACACCATTAATGATTGAAGGCTTATCGCTTATGGAGTGGGATTAGGATACCGAGCATAAACCCTATCGATTTCTGCCAAAATATCTTGATCCAGCGTTACCTCTAAACTGCTGAGATTCTCCTTAAGCTGTCCCATCGTGGTTGCCCCAATAATCGTACTGGTAACAAACCAGCGCGATCGCACAAAGGCCAAGGCTAACTGTGCCGGAGTCAGGTTATGCTTGTGGGCAATTTCCACATAAGCCGTTACCGCTTCCATCATATTAGTTTTGTCATAGCGCTGACCAAATCCCGAAAATAAAGCCATCCGAGAATCTTCCACTGTCCCATTGAGATGTTTGCCCGTCAAAACACCAAATCCCAACGGACTATAAGCCAACAAACTTACATGATTGAACCGACACGCTTCGGCAAGGTGAATCTGAAACACTCGGTTGATTAAGTTGAAAGCATTCTGAATCGAGACGATTTTCGGCAAGCCCAACTGTTTCGCCCAATGGCAAAACTCGCATACCCCCCAAGGGGTCTCATTACTCAAACCCAAGTAACGAATTTTACCCGCTTTGATCAGGTCAGCAAAAATTTCCAGTTGTTCGGCAATGGGTATCGTATCTCGTTCCTGCGCTGGGTCGTAATCGGGTGCACCAAATAGGGGGACATAGCGATCGGGCCAGTGAATTTGATAGAGGTCGATATAATCTGTGCGTAAACGCTTGAGGCTATCCTCCACGGCTTGCTCGACGTTGGGACGGTCAATTTGGCGTTTTTCCCCTCGAATCCAACTTAAGCGAGAGGTGGGGCCTGCTACCTTGGTTGCGATAATCAGTTTGTCTCGCGGCTGCTGCACCAACCATTCACCGATATATTCTTCTGTCTTCCCCTGAGTTTCGGCCCGTCCCGGTACCGGATACATCTCGGCAGTATCGATGAAATTAACGCCTTGAGCAACTGCATAGTCGAGTTGTTCACGGGCGTCCTCTATCGTGTTTTGATGACCATAGGTCATCGTTCCTAGACAGATTTCAGATACTAACAAATCGCTATCGCCGAGTCTTTTATATTCCATTACCCTCAATACCGGATAAGTCTACTGAAAAATATTATGGATGAAACTCGCCAACAGCACTGGAAAACCCTAGACCGCTTTGTGGAAATACGTTCCCCTTGGTTCACCTTATTGGGTGAACATCTAGAAGACGATCGCCAACAAGTGATCGATTATTGGCGGGTAGAACGGGTTGATTCCGTGGTTCTCTTAACGCTTCAGGCTGGAAAACTCCTGTTGCCCATGTTGAATTATCGCCCTGGATTGGGGGAAGCAACGCTGGATTTTCCCGGTGGGCGTGTCAGTGAGGGGCAAACACCAGCAACGGCGGTGCCGAAAATTTTAGAGAAGGAATTGGGCTTAACGGAGGATGCGATCGCACATCTGACTCTCCTTAACCCTAAGGGTTGGCCGATTAATAGTTCGTTTTCCAACCAAAAACTCTACGGTTTTGTCGTAGAAATCGACCCGACCATATCGATCAACCCTGACCTTTTGGCGGCTACCTATCCCACGACATCGGAAGGCATTCGCAGCTTACTTCAAGATTTAACTTGCCTCCAGTGTCGAGCGGTACTTTTAGAGTGGCAAAGTCAATCTAGGTAATTCCCTTCTGACTTGAAAGTGGGGTGTAGGGTGTGGGGTGTAGGGTGTAAGGGAGGACTATTTTCATTCATGGCGGTGAAATTTTTTCATCGGGACTGCCTTCTGGGATCAATGCGCGTTAGCTTAAAATGCGATCGCCTACGCCACCCGGTAAAACCCGATCGCAAAAAAACAATGTTCCTGATGCCACACACAGCGGAATGGTCAAAAGATTCAACAGTGGCACACTCACCAGCGCCAAACAAACCCAACTAAAACTAGCACTAGCGGGTAAACTGCGGAAGACAATTCTCAGCTTTTCCCGAAAGCGCAGGCGTCGGCGTTCTAAGGGTGCATCCATAAAGTCGAGGCAGACAATAGTTGTCGCCAGTGCAAAGCCACCCACTGTAGCGGCTAACGTCCCAATCCCCGGTACTAAGTTCAACAGGAGTAATACGCTCCCCACTCCCACTACTAGCACCAGTTTTTTCAACTCAAATAAGATGGCTCGTCCAATATCCCGAACAATCCCTACTTCTACTATATGAAGCTGACCGGTGCGAAGTTCCTCCAACTGCTCAGAAAGTTGACCATACCATGGCGCACCCAGCAATACCCCAAATTGCACAAGTACAAAGCCAGTCAGCAGCAGTAACCCTACGACCAGTAGCAAGCGCAGCAACCAGCCAACACCAATAATTAAATAATCTAAAATACCCAGCCATCTTGGAAGGTTTGTGATTAAGGAATCTACCCAATGAGTCAGACTGCCCATAAGATACGCCACGCTGTCCCAACCAAAGAAGACTAATCCCGCATACAGGACAATGCCGACGATAAAATTGACCAGAATCGGTATAGCCACATAACCCCAGAGACGAGGGGTACGCCTGAAAACCGCTAGGACACGAAACGGGTAAGTCGCCCCTGTCAGCAATCCAAATCCACTTAATGCTTTCCACATAATTCCGTTGCTAAGTCAGGTGTTGCAGTTGATAACGCCCTGACTCTAACGCATGAATTAACCCCATGATCATCGATTTTGTGTATTCAGAATCACTCCCTGATTTAATATTGAGCTCCTTCTTACAGTAGAGGTTGGGAATAAAAAGAACCTTTAGGTTACAGGAGAGCGGTGAAAACATTCATTTTCTGTAGTGATTGTTAATCATTAATCAAGTTTACTAAATCTTCCATAATTATCTCCAAGCCGAGGGTGCGAATGAATAATACCATTCTGTTAGTCGAAGATAATCCCGACGATCAATTTCTGATTCAGCGTGCTCTCAATAAGCGTCTTTTAAATCAGGCTAATTTAGTTGGAGTTTGGTCACAATCTGGAGAAAAGACGCCGGATTGTAATTCCTCTAGTTTGAACAAAGTAGACCTTTCTTACCCTCCTATTTCACCTATTGGTGAACGCATAGAGTTAGTTGTTTCCGTTGAATTAGTAGAAAACAAAGAAGAAGCCATAAACTATCTAAAAGGCAAAAAAACGAATGGGAATCGACAGCCTTTTTCCCTACCTGATTTAATACTGATTGGCGTAACGATGCCTCATCTATCCGGTCTTTGCTTACTGTCATGGATCAAGCGACAACCTGAACTGATACACATACCTGTGATAATCATTAGCGATGTGGACAAGAAAGACCAAGCCATGAATCTCGGTGCGATCGCCTACATTTTCAAAACCCTGTGTTTCACAGATTTAACCGAAGTTGTCAGGGCTTTTCTCTTATCAGGCAATCACCAATCTAAGGAGCAATGTCAATCCCACAAGAGACATTCTGAGCAGTTGCAAAACTTGGCTAATCCTTCACTTATCAAGGAGAAAATGAGTAATCGCGGCGTGATGAAGGCTGCCTCTTGGCGAAAAAAAGGTCAAACAATAGGTTACTCCAGTCTTCAAGTGCCCTTGTGAGTCCTGAAAGCTGAGGCTAATTTTTCATAATTAGCTAATTAGTAATTAGCTAATTTCTGGACAAATGCGGCATGTTCAGGAGATCGCACTCCCTGTTGTAAAACTGCCAATACAGGCTGCATATTTCCAGCTAAAATTGATGCAACCGCTAACCACAACCCAGGAAAGACTCGACTCCGAATAATGCCATCGATATCAATGGGTAAATCGAGATATTCACCCTTTTCTAGATAGAACCAGCTAATTGTTTGATCGAGAACTTGCCAGACGATATATTCTTTCACGCCATTACGGCGATAGGCTTGTTTTTTGGTGTGAAGGTCAATAGCAACACTACTAGCGGCAATTTCGACAACCAACTCTGGAGCACCTTCAATATAATCATCCTCACTCAGTCGCGCTTGACCCCCTGCTTCTGGCATGATCAGGAGAACCGCATCCGGTTGTGGTTCGTTGTCGATATCAAGCCGCACGGTTGGTTCAACTCCTAATGCAACCCCTGGTGTTGTAGCTTCGTAAGCGACCAACCATCCGATTATCCAACCATGAGGTTGACCGTGGCTCTTGAAACGTAGTGCAGCAGGCATGTAGACAATCCCTTCGATTAACTCGGCTTTTCTCAAATTGGGCATGGCGTTGTAGCGGCGCTCAAATTCGTAGCGATTTAAGCGATCGCCATTTTCTAGAGGGGGAATTGTCCAATGCTGGGAGGGTGTTTTAACCATACAGCCGCCGTTGGGGTAAACCTATGTTCATCCTACCGAAATCGAAGGAGGGCGATCGCGCTTCTTCACAGCTACCTCCTACCATGCTGATGCAACAATCTTCAAGCCTTGATGGAATTGAATCAAGATATTGTTACAATCTCAGGGAGCTTCAAGCTGACTCTTTCCCCGTTTTGGTTCTCCTGCAATCTATGTCTAACGATGCGTCTGACCGTCTTAAGCAAAATGG
>DATNQL010000140.1:0-9120 GCA_036704025.1 Stenomitos sp. | reverse complement strand
GTGCCGATTTGTTTCACTTTGATGTACCCTGGAATCCCAGCCGGATGGAGCAGCGTAACGGGCGCATCGATCGCAAACTCCAGCGATCGCCTGTTGTCCGCTGCCATTACTTTGTTTTCCCACAACGGGCTGAAGACCGCGTACTGGATGTGTTGGTCAAAAAGACGGCAACCATTCAAAAAGAATTGGGCACTCTTTCGCCAGTAGTGCAGAAAAACCTAACGAAGTTGCTCGACAAAGGCATCCGTCACAATGAAATTGAGGGAGTGACGGCTTCTATCGAGCAGGTTAACCAGCTTGACCTTGCAGCCACAGCCAAGACTAAAGTCATCAATGAAGAATTGGAAGACAATCGACTGGGCAAACAGGAACTCGTCCAGCAGGTCGAACAGCTTCAAGAGATGCTGAAATCTTCGCGGGATTGGTTGGGACTTGACGATCGCCATTTTCGGGATGCAGTATCGGCTTCGCTAGAAATCCTGGGAGCTAATCAGCTCAAGCCGATTGACGCCAATGAAGCGGCTAAAGACCCGACTACAGCTCAGTGGGAGATTCCGGCACTCGACCAGCGCTTAGGAGCAGACCCGACTTGGACGGCTACCCTTGATACGCTGAGAAAACCCAGACAGAGGGGGCAAAAACCTTGGGAATGGCGGCGCGAAGCTCCGATTCGTCCGGTTATTTTTCGCGACCCCGGTACTCTCGATAGCGATGCGGTTCACCTGCATTTGGAACATCGGGTCGTGCAGCGCCTCTTGGGACGCTTTCTCGCTCAAGGGTTTTTGCACGACGAATTAACCCGTGCTTGCGTATGTCTGACCGATGACCCAATTCCTAAAGTCATCGCTTTAGGTCGCCTATCTCTGTATGGAGAGCGGGCTTCTCGGCTGCATGATGAAGTGATTGCCGTCGCTGCCGAGTGGATCGACCCGATTAACCGAGGGCGGAAGAAACTGCGACCTTTGGGTGAAGGGGAAAAAGAGAACGTTCTGGAATTGCTGGAAAATTCCCTGGCTTCCCCCCGATTGCGAGAGGTTTCGGATACGGTTATAAATCGACTCAAGCAAGCGGCGGCTCAGGATATTGAGGAACTTATTCCCCATCTGAATCATCGCGCTGAAGTTCTGGCAGAACGGGCGAAAAAGAAACTGACCGCACGGGGAGAGAAGGAAGCGGTTGAGATGAGGAAAATTTTGGAGACACAGCGCGATCGCATTATCAAGCGCAAGCAGGAAACTGAAGGAAATTATCGGCAGCTCGTGCTTGAATTTGTGGCTGATGAGCAGCGCCAGGTAGAAGCAGACCGCCGCTATTGGGACAAACGGCTTCAAACATTGGCAGAAGAGCTAATCCAGGAACCAGCCCGGATTGAAGCAACCTACCAAGTGAAAGCAGTAAGAGTCGAGCCTGTGGGTTTGATGTATTTGTATCCGGTTTCCGGCTAGATAGGAGAAAATCGCGAGTGTTTGTCAAACAAAAGTCTTGCCATTAATCCCATAAATACTATGTCTCAATGTCCCATCTGCCAAACTAAATATGCTGAAGGTGCAGTAACCTATTGCTCTACTTGCAGTTGGGATTTGACACAGTATCCTCTTACTCCTGATGGATTTACGGCTCAACAACAGGCGAAAATTACTTGGGCAAGAGAGATTTGGCAGGAGAATCAACGCCTCAAGCAAGAGCTATCTAAATACGTCTCTCATGAAGAAAAGTTAATATCCTCTCTGGGAATTGATTATAAAAAACTTCGTGATTTGCTTCTAAAAAAGCGGTGGAGAGATGCTGACCAAGAAACAGCGAGGTTGATGTTCAGAGCGGTTGACCGAGAAAGGAAATCTTGCAGCGATAAGCTCGAATTAAGAAACTTGAGAGAATTTCCTTGTGAAGACTTATCTATTATTAATTCTCTTTGGGTTAAATATAGTCAAGGGAAGTTTGGGTTTAGCGTACAGAATAGAATTGACAAAGAGACAGAAAAGAATCAGCATTTATCTCAGCAGAATATATCTTATTCATTTGAAGGAAAGGTAGGATGGATAATTGGGAGTAATTTATTTAATTTTCGCTATTTAAAATATAATGAATTGACTTTTGAGGAAAGTGCGCCACCAGGACATCTACCTGCCTTTTTTTTAGATTGGGAAATAGTTGTTTATACTCAAAGTTTCTATGAATATGGTGACCCTCCACAAAGGCATCATTGGCTTTTATCTAATAAAAGACATTTATTTAATCGATGTAATGAGTGTAAATTACCCAGCTAAGAAAATCGGCTAGGACACTGTAATTTACTATCTTTTGACAGTCTTCGCTTTACTGAAAGGAACAATGGCAATCGACCCAGAAATCCTCAGACATAAAGAATGGTTGGGCTTCCTTCAACCTGTTGGTCTAGTCGTATCTCCTCCGGCGTTAGTTAAGGCGCAGGCGGTGGTGAACCGTAATGTCATCGACCTGCAACAAAGCCTACAAGATATTGTTAGTGAAGGAGATAATCAGACCAAGGGACGTTCTTGGATTTCTGATTTCTCAGAGTTTGCTGTTGAGGTTCTGGGATGGGAACGGGATGATTTAGAGTCTAACCCGGAACGGCTGACCCAATTAGAGGTGGTACTGCCGGAGTACGGGGAAGTTTTGACTCCCAGCTATGCTGTCTCTAACGCCGATGGGGATGGCTGGTTAATGTTAGTGCAGGTGATTCCTCCTAGTAGTGACTTCGATGAGGTTGAGCCTGCTGTCGCTCAATCGACAACCCATTGGCACGCCAATCCGCAGGCAAAATTTGAGCGGCTGCTGCGGGAAAAAGAAATTCCCATCGGACTACTTGACAACGGGACAGATTTACGCCTAGTCTATGCGCCACGGGGCGAGTCATCGGGACACCTAACTTTTCCCATTCAGGCGATGTGCGAGGTGTCGGGTCGGTTAATCCTCGGTGCGATGCATATGCTGCTCTCGGCTGACCGCATCTTCAATATGCCGAGCGATCGCACTCTGTCTGCCTTATTACGCGAAAGTCGCAAGTATCAAGCAGAAGTTTCGACTAAGTTATCCGAGCAAGTACTCGATGCGCTTTGGGAATTGCTGCGCGGGTTCCAGACGGCAGATGAAGCGAGTGGTGGGCGGTTGCTGGGTGAGATTGCCAAGGAAGACCCCCAGCACATCTACGGTGGACTGATTACCACCCTGCTGCGATTGGTGTTCCTGCTTTACGCGGAAGATGAGGGGTTGATGCCCCAGGATACCGTTTACACCCGAAACTACTCGGTTACTGGACTTTACGATCGCTTGCGGGAGGATGCGGGGAATTATCCCGACACGATGGATCAGCGCTATGGCGCTTGGGCGTGGTTGCTGAGTTTGTTCCGCGTAGTCTACGACGGCGGGGGTCACGCTCAGATGTATTTGCCAGCGCGTCACGGGCAGTTATTTGACCCGAATGAGTACTCGTTTCTGGAAGGTCGTCCTCGCAAGACAAACTATCAAGAATTTGAGCGCATCGAACCGCCTCGCGTGTCGGATGGTGTGATTCATCGGGTACTGCAAGGGTTACTCGTCCTCGACGGAGAGCGTCTTTCTTACCGTTCTCTGGATGTGGAGCAGATTGGCTCGGTCTACGAGGCGATTATGGGCTATGAGGTAGAACGGGCAACTGCACCTTCTATCGGGGTTTGGAGCAAACCCAAAAGTTCTAAGTCTTCGGTCACGGTTGTGGTGAATGTGGATAAGGTGCTGGCGACGAAATCGGGCGATTGCGCTAAGCTTCTGAAAGAAATTGCTGGCTGTGAGATTGCAGGCAAGGCGCTATCTGAATTGAAGGAGGCGAAGACAGCCGATGATGTGGTTGCCGCGTTGGGTCGCAAGGTGTCGCCCCGCACGCCCACTTTAATGCCTGTTGGTTCGTTGTACCTGCAACCGGGAGAGGAGCGCAGGCGATCGGGTTCTCATTATACGCCCCGTGCGCTGACGGAACCGATTGTTCGCACCACCCTCAGACCTGTGCTGGAAGCTTTAGGAGAGCGTCCTACGGCAGAACAGATTCTCAATCTTAAGGTATGCGACCCGGCAATGGGTTCGGGTGCGTTTTTGGTGGAAGCGTGTCGTCAGTTGGCAGAGGAGTTAGTCGCGGCTTGGGATAGAGAGGGAAGGCTACTGGAAATTCCTTCGGATGAAGAACCGTTACTCCATGCGCGGCGGTTGGTGGCGCAGCGCTGTCTCTACGGGGTGGATAAAAACCCGTTTGCCGTGAATTTGGCGAAGTTGTCGCTGTGGTTGGTGACGTTGGCGAAAGCTCATCCTTTTACGTTTTTAGACCATGCTCTCAAGCCTGGGGATTCGCTGGTGGGACTGACTCGCGCTGAAATTGGCAAGTTTGTTCAGGCATCCAATATCTCGAATGCACCTGTGCTTTCGCTGTTTAAAGAGCAGGTAAATCAGGCAAAGATATACCGGGATGAGATTGGTAAGTTAGGGGATGGTGATGATAACGAAAAACGCGATCGCTTTGAAAAGGCAGAACAGGAATTAGAGGAGGCACGACTGACTGGAAAGGTTGCCATTGCTTCGTTCTTTGCTGCTGATAAGGATAAGGCACGGAAGGAAAAAAGAGAAGAGTTTTCCACGAAGGTAAATTATTGGAAATCGGGCATTGTCAACAAATCGGAACTAGAAAGCATTGCTGAGAGTTTGCATAAATTGGAAAAGCCTGTCATCCCGTTTAATTGGGAGATTGAATTTCCAGAGGTGTTTGACCGGGAAAATCCGGGTTTTGATGCGATTGTAGGAAATCCACCTTTTGTGGGGGGGAAGAAAATCTCTGGTGCGCTCTCAACTTCCTATTTACACTTCATTCAAGTACAAACACCTGAGGCTGGTGGACAGGCAGACTTAGTAGCCTACTTTTTTAGGAAAGCTTTTTCTCTTCTGAGAGCTAAAGGTACGCTTGGATTAATTGCAACCAACACGATTGCAGAAGGTGATACTCGTTCAGCAAGCTTACGTTGGATTTGCAAAAATAACGGATACATTTACTCAGCTCGTAAACGACTAAAGTGGCCTGGAATTGCCGCAGTTACAGTGAGTGTTATTCACATCTGTAAGTCGTATTCAAGCTTTCCAATACTTCTCAATGACTGTCCTGTTGAGAAGATCACTGCATTTCTCTTCTACGGAGGCTCTAACGATGACCCTGCACGTCTTCGTGTTAACGAAGGTATATGTCATAAGGGTATTATGCCAGGTAGCACAGGTTTTATATTTGACGACAGTAACGCTAATGCGACTCCCATAGAGGAGATGAAACGTCTGATTTTAAAAGAGCCTCGCAACCAAGAGAAAATATTTCCATTCCTTGGTGGAGATGAGATGCTAAACCATCCACGTCAACAACATTGTAAATATCTAATTGATTTGAATGACTTAAACGACGAGGAAGAAGTAAGAAAATGGTCGGATTTAGCTGCCATTTTAGAAGACAAAGTCAAAACAGAACGAGATGGTGGTCGTTTGGCTGACCTTTCTTGGTGGAAATTTGAGCGTTCCCGACCTGCTTTGAGAGAAGCAATCAAGGGATTTGATCGAGTTCTAATGCATCCCTTCACTTCAAAACATCTCGTATTCGCTTTTATCCCGACAACTACAGTTATTGCTACGCCTCACTGTATTTTTTCACTGACTCAATTCTCATTATTTGGAATTCTTCAGTCTCGCCTTCATGAAATATGGGCGAGATTCTTCGGTTCATCCCTAGAAGATCGGCTCCGATACACTCCTACTGACTGCTTTGAAACCTTCCCCTTCCCTGAAAGCTGGGAAACCAACCCCACCCTGGAAGCTGTCGGCAAAACTTACTACGAATACCGCGCCGAGTTAATGGTTCGCAACAACCAGGGACTTACCGACACCTACAACCGCTTCCACGACCGCGACGAACGCGACCCCGATATCGTGAAACTGCGCGAACTACACGCCGAAATGGATCGCGCCGTTCTCGATGCTTACGGTTGGACGGACATCCCTACCGACTGCGAATTTCTGCTCGATTACGAAGAGGAAGATGAAGATGAAGATAGCAGCAAACGGCAGAAAAAAAAGCCCTGGCGCTTCCGCTGGTCTGAAGAAGTCCACGATGAAGTCTTAGCGCGTTTGCTCGACCTCAACCAGAAACGCCATGAACAGGAAATTCTCGGCGGGAAACACGCAGAACCGAAAAGCAAAGCCAAAAAAACCAAGGCAAAATCAAAAAAGAGTTCCTCATCCCCAGCCCCTACCATTCCTGGTTTTGAACTTTAAGTCATGGCAAAAGACATCTACCACGACACGGTAAGAACTGCCCTCGAAAAAGATGGGTGGACAATTACCGATGACCCTCTCACCCTACGGATTGGGAAGCGCGATCTATTTGTAGACTTGGGGGCTGAAAAACTTATAGCTGCTGAACGTGAGGGACAAAAAATTGCTGTTGAAATCAAAAGCTTCATCAGCAAATCTCCCATTAAAGATTTAGAAAATGCTTTAGGGCAATACATTCTCTATGTAAAAATTCTCTCTAGATTAGAGCCAGAACGATTACTTTACTTAGCAGTTCACCAAGAAGTTTATATCAACTTTTTCTCTGAAGAGATTGTGCAAATTATCCTTGACGATAAATTAATAAAAATTATTGTCTTCGATCCAATTCAGGAGGTTATCACCCAATGGATAGACTAGATGAATACCGTGACCTAATCTATAAAATCCTCTCATACTATGCCAGCATTCCCTACAGATACGGAGATATTAAAACCTATGTCATTGTTGACAATGAACGCAATCATTTTCTCATGATGCACGAAGGCTGGGAAGGGAAAAGACGTATTCATGGTGCTATTGTTCACGTCGAAATCCGCGACGGCAAAATCTGGATTCATTATGACGGCATTGAAGACGGCATCACCGATGAATTAGTCGCGGGTGGCGTTCCCAAAGACCACATCGTTCTAGCTTTTCATCCCCCCTACGTTCGGCAACATACGGAATATGCTGTCAGCTAGTTTGGTGATAAGGGAGATGAAGTAGCTTTTGCTACCAAATTGAATGAGCGTGAAGCCAAAGCGGTTGAAACGCTTGGCTAGTCAGCTTTTGAGAAAAATTTCAATCTTTAATCTGAAATTGTTCCTTCGAGAGGTTTTTCGGGAACTCTATAAATATGACTCCTGAGATTCCTCAGTCAATTGAGGATGAGGGAGACGCAGGAATTTTGGGAGATAACGGAGGTGAGAGAGATATGCGATCGCATCTATCAGTAGAGCAGCTTGATAACACACTTTCAACAAAACAGCGCAAACTACATCATGCAAATTCTCGCAAATGTTCCCAATTTTATCGACCGATGGCTTCGCTATCGATTCCAGACAATTCTAGTCGTATGTTTTTTACTTTGGACACCCTTTCTAGTTGCGAAAACTTTGCAGGTTCAACACTCTTGCCATCCCATGATTCACTGGTCTGGTACACTTCCAGCCGAGTGCCAAGCTAAAGTGTCGCAAACCAATTCTAGTTCATCTAAAAAACCTGAAACTCAACGCGATCGCTCTGAAGAACAAAAACAAATAGCACAGCGCGATCGCACGCCATCACCTAAACCCTCATCCACTCCCCAACCTCAAATATCTGACAAATTTCCACAATTTCCACCACCTCAACGGACAGAGAAACCCAATCCAGTAGGAGATGTTATCAAGGTAGCAAAAGACCACCCTGACATCACAGGAGGTGTTATTGCAATTGGAGTTGCAAGTACTGTAGCTGTTGTTGCAAGTACTCCCCTAATTCTCGCCGCAGGAATTGGTGCAGCGGTATGGTTTGCGATTAGGACAGTGCTTTAGTAGAACTATCTCACATTTTTCACTTTGTCCAATTATTTCACGAAATCAAGGAGTAATCAACTAAAAATGCAGCGTTCTAACAACTCTCAACAATCTTCCAACCTTGTGCAATCCTCCTCCAACAATTCCCAAGTCGTTCCAGATTCAGACAAGCAAATACAATCTCTTCCCAATCCTATAGAAACCCCAGCCGTTTCCTTAAAAGTTCCCGGTTCAGGATTTTCATTACACTTGAATAAATGGGTGGCTTTAGGAGTTTTTGCTGTTGCAATGGTTGCCACATTCTTTCTTTTAACCAAAGGAAGTGAATTTTGCTTATTTAGCACTTGTCTGCCACCAATTGAACCTACCAGTTCACTCGCAATGAACTTTTGGGCATTTGCCGGAGGAACAGTAGCACTTGTAGTTTTAACCACTGTTCTTGGCATCCCCTTAGTGCCTGCTGTTGCCGCTTCTTTTGGGGTTTGGTTTCTAATGCAAATGACACTTCATTAAGCGTAAATCTTATCTGTAACTTTTTTTCACATAAACTATGACCCTTATCGAAGTCAAGCAAGTTTCTAAGGTATTTCGCAAAGGATTCCAGCGAAATCCTATCCTACAGGATATCAATCTTACTGTGCAGCGAGGCGAATTCGTCGTACTGCGCGGGGAAAATGGGGCTGGGAAGACTACTCTACTGAATCTGATTTTAGGGTTACTCAAACCCAGTAGTGGAGAAGTTGAGCTAATGGGGTTTTCACCCCAGAGTGCTGATTCAAAAATCCATGTTGGAGTGGTTTTACAAGATACACAAGTTCCCAGAAATGTCAAGGTTAAGGAACTTGTTGAACTGTTGAGAAGCTACTACCCCCAGCCCCTTTCAACAGAAGAAATTTTGAACAAAGTTAAACTTAAAGACAAAGAAGGTGCTTGGGCAACTGACTTATCTGGAGGACAAAAACAGCGACTCTATTTCGCCCTTGCTCTAGCAGGCAATCCTGAACTCCTCGTCCTTGATGAACCCACCCGAAATCTAGATGACAAAGGATACGAAGAATTCTGGCAGCAAATCAAACTCTGCCGTCAACGAGGAATCACCATTCTAATGGTGACAAACAATAAATCCGACTGGGACGAATTAAATGCTTTAGCAACTCGCTGTGTCACTCTCCATAAAATTACTGAAAGACCGCCTGAAGGACAACTAACCCAGGAGCTAATAAATGTAGAAGATAAAGCTTTATTAGAGCAGCCTGAACCGACTAGACAA
>DATNQL010000139.1:0-12739 GCA_036704025.1 Stenomitos sp. | reverse complement strand
CTTCCGCATATACATGAGAGTTACTGCTCCATGGCAGTGCAGGCAAATGCATTCTTATTAATAACGATGAAGGATAAAGAATGAAGGGTCAAAGCTGAAGGATGAAAGATGCCGTATGAAGGGAATAAATGTTCCTGATTCCCCGACTAGAGCAGGTGCTAATACCCAAAGGCGTTACCACCCTTTTGTGTCACTCATTCAGATTTTCCATCCTTCAGCCTTAACACTTCATACTTTTTTAGTTAGGTGATTGAATAATCGTCTCTAGGACGCGCCGCTTAGCTTTCGGGTCAATCCCAATCATCCGCACATACTCATCGCTATGTTCAGCCATACAGCCTTCTAGGCCACTGAGAACTTCCGATATTTGATTCGATTGAATAGGGCTACAGCTTTGCCAAGAGCCTACCCGGAAGCGGCGCTTATCGGCATGTTCTGTCCCAATGGTGTAGCCTTGGGCTAAGAGTTGACGGATCTGCTCAACGGCTTCTTTTCTTAAAGAAGTGCTATTAGATTTAGAACTTCCAGAGGTTGAAGGTTCTGCGGTTCGAGACGAATAGCTAGAGGAGGTGCCGGCTCCATTGGTGACGGCAGAAGACGAACTCGCGGCTTGCCGTTTGCTACCTGGTCTTTGGATAATCTCCTCCAGAACCCGGCGCTTAGCATGGGGGTCAATGCCAATCAGGCGGACATACTCACCCTCGTGTTCGTCTAGGACAGCTTCTAGGGCGCTCATCACCTCGGACTGGCGCTCCGAGTGAATCGAGGTGGCACTCTTCCAGGAACTGGTGCGGAAGCGGCGCTCATCAGCATATTCGACTCCAATTCGGTAGCCTTGGCCTAACAGTTGCCGTACCTTGGTGGTTAGGTCTGAACTTAATCCTGCACTGGACGCTGGAGCCGAATTTTGATTACGAGAAGCGGCGGTGCTAGAGCTAGTGCGTGAGGCGGTCGCCGTGCCATTCAACGTTGAGCCGTTATCACCCGGTTTTTGGATAATTTCCTCCAGAACCCGGCGCTTGGCTTTAGGGTCAATTCCGATGAGGCGCACGTACTCTCCTGCATGTTCTGCCAGCGTTTCTTCTAGGGCGCTGATCACATCAGACTGGCGATTGGACTGAATCGAGGTGGCACTCTTCCAAGAACTAGTACGGAAGCGGCGCTCATCGGCATATTCAACTCCAATCCGGTAGCCCTGGGCTAACAGTTGACGGACTTGTTGTTGAACGTCTGAATTTAATCCTGTAGTTGAAGACATGGAACTATTAGAACTAGAACTATGAGAACTATTGAGATGGCGTGAAGTGTCTGCGGCTTGCGCTTGGAAGGAAGCGTTATTGCCGTCGCTTACACCATTGGAGTCAGACTTATGAGAAATTTTATTTCGGAACGGTGCAATACAGGCTTCATTTTCGGCACATTGATAACCTGTCCGCAATGTTTCGTTAGAGGCTACGACATAAAGAGCAAACTGCCGATCCTCATCCTCAACATCTGGTAAGCGATCCGCCTGCTGCTGGCTGTTAATCACCGCCCCTGATGGTACATACTTACCGGGGGGAATTTCCACATCCTGAACTAGGGCGTGCATCATCACAATACAACCGCTTCCGATCCGAGCATTAAACACCGTGGAACGAAAGCCAATGAAGCAATCATCTCCGATGTAAGCTGGACCGTGAATCAGGCACATGTGGGTAATGGAGGTATTTTTCCCAATCCAGACTGAATAGTTCTGCTGGTCGTCTCCCACTACCAGGCCATCTTCCAGGCCATGCATCACAACACCATCTTGAATGTTGGTTCCCGCCCCAATGTAAAACGGTCCCCCTTCATCGGCTCGAATGGAAGTTCCTGGTGAAACTAAAACATTCTCCCCAATATGTACATCCCCAATAATGTTAGAAAAAGAATGTACGTAAGCAGTTTCGTGAATTTCAGGTTCCGCCAAACTGCTTGACCACGGGGTCGGCGGAGCCGCGTAGCTGCGGACTGCCATAGAGTCTTCCTCCTATCTGAAACAGCGATACATAAGGGTAAGGGATAGGCTTGAAAGCTAGTAAATGAAAAAGGATAAAGTGTGAAGTTTGAAGCATGAAGTCATCAAACACATCCGTTGGATGGGAGGTTTCCTGACTCTCCTGCCCAAACCAATGGATGTTGGGTTGGATTCAGGAAGTTGGAGCCACAAATTATTTCCCATCAACCACTCAGAAGGTTCAGCCTTCATCCTTCATTCTTCATCCTTTAAGGCTTTTGCCACTACCGTTGGTGAGTCTTAACGGCTTAAAGATCGCGTCTAACACTCCAACGTTATCACTCTTGTAACCTACTAACGATATTGATCTTTTTTGCTGTAGAGAATTTGATTATCAACACTCACGGTATCGATAATCCCCACTACCATGGCGTCGATCGGACGAGTGTTACTTTCACCTACCTGACGAGCCGCACTCCCACGGCTCACCAGAACCCACTCATCGATTCCCGCACCGACAATATCTGCTGCCACTTCGTACTGAGGCAGTGATTGTCCCTCTTCATCCAGGAGTTGCAACAAGAGGAATTTAACGCCTCTTAGACTCGGTTCTTTGTGAGTACTGACAACCGTGCCGCGAACTTTGGCAATTTGCATTAACCCTCCAAATTTAGGATTTGGGATTTTAGATGCAAGGATTATTCCTGTCCATCCCACCTTAATTGGGGATTTGAAATGATTAATCCGCAGCTCAGTTTTGATATGCTCTCGCTGATTGCCAAAATCCTCTCATTCAAATCAGGTGCGAAGAAAGCGCCTTAATCGGTATCGGCAATCTAAAATCTCAAGGGATTTGACTGTCTTACGGGCGGTTGAGCGGACGGATGGCATTGGTGCTTTCGCGGAACTGCTGCACATCTTCGGTGTAGCGAATCGGCAGAACGTATTCCAGGTTTTCGTGAGGACGGGCAATAATATGAGTAGACAAGACCTGACCTCCATTCACCCGCTTCACGTTATCCACTCCAGCGGCTACCGAGGCTTGTACCTCGGAGACATCTCCCCGCACAATGACGGTGACACGTCCACTCCCAATTTTTTCGTAACCCACTAGGGTGACACGAGCGGCTTTCACCATTGCGTCTGCGGCTTCAACAACAGCAGGAAAACCTAAAGTTTCTACCATTCCGACGGCGATTGACATGAATTTAGCTCCAAGATTCTAAGATTTTTTTGATTTATATGTGTTGCTAGAACAAGCGCGAAGAAAGTCAACCGACTCAGTCGGGGCTATTCGCTAAAAAGTACGGAACTGCTCCACCGCTTCGCTATAACGAATCGGCAAGACGTACTCTAAGTTCTCATGGGGACGAGCAATGATGTGGGTTGATACAACCTCACCCCCATTGACTCGATTGGCGGCTTCAACCCCAGCCGCAACTGAAGCTTGCACCTCAGATACATCTCCTCGCACAATCACGGTGACGCGAGCGCTACCGATTTTTTCATAACCCACAAGGGTGACACGAGCGGCTTTCACCATCGCATCTGCCGCTTCGACAACAGCCGGAAAGCCTTTCGTTTCAATCATTCCTACAGCAATTGGCATTAGTGCTTTTCTCCTGGTGGATTCCTCAAATACAGCATCGACCCATCAGTCTTTAGGAAAAATCGGACGAGGGGTGCAATTTTTACTGTTGAGAAAGTTCTCTCATTTAGTGCTAAACCCAGCATAGAGAAGCTTGGTGCACTTTATCAATATAATTTATTATAATAATTCTCAATGAAACAGGTTAAAAAAACTTAACACTATTAGTTTATCGGCTTTAGGATTTAAGGAAAACTCGCTATTTTCGAGAATGGACGCTTTTGATTTATAATTTCTTTATAAATTCTCTAAGCTGGAATCCTAGTATCCAAAATTCCCGACCGCTAACGATTATGAGAAAACTTCACGGCTGATGGGTAGAGACCTGAAGTGAAGGAGTTCCTCTCTTTAAACTCATAAGTTAGTTTTATGGGTTTGATTAGGTTCGCTTTTATCAGTAAACCGACTCTATCTTTCGGCGTTAAGGTCAGGAATTTTGAAACCCAAAAACCAGGATCTTAGAAAAAATAAGCCTTAGTAATATGAGGAAGCCTAAGAATCAACAAAATTAGCAAAAATAACGATATTAACTCCTTAGAGATAAATAAAAACTGGCTCTTAAAAAAACAATTGTGGAGTTATTTTCCCGGAAATTTAATTAACTAGGAGAGATAGCGAGGTATGAAAGCGTGACTCAGGAGTTTCTCACTCAGACAAGCTGGTTGGTTCCTTTTTATGGTTTAGTGGGAGCCGTTTTCACCCTCCCCTGGGCAACAGGGGTGATTCGTCGAACTGGCCCTCGACCGGCAGCCTACTTGAACCTGTCAATGACGGTCTTGGCTTGTATTCATGGCTGGTTTATTTTAGGGTCAGCCTTGAGCCAGCCTCCACAAGAGTTAGTCATTCATTGGTTGCAGGTGGCTGACTTAGACCTATCTTTAGCACTAGAAATCTCCCCCATTAGTGCTGGGGCAATGGAGGTCGTAACGTCTCTGAGCCTCTTGGCACAACTCTATGCACTGGGATACATGGAGAAGGATTGGGCGTTAGCTCGGTTCTTTGCCCTAATGGGATTTTTTGAGGGAGCGATGAGTGGAATTGTGATTAGTAATTCCCTATTCCTCACCTATGCCCTCCTGGAAATGCTCACCCTCAGCACTTACCTAATCGTAGGCTTTTGGTATGCTCAGCCGTTGGTGGTCACCGCTGCACGAGATGCCTTTTTAACCAAACGGGTGGGAGATGTCTTGCTGTTAATGGCTGTCGTAGCGGTGGCGACGATGGCGGGAAGCTTAAACTTTCCGGACTTGTATCGCTGGGCAGAAACCGCCAACTTATCAGCGACAGCGGCAACCTTGCTGGGATTAGGGCTGATTGCGGGACCTCTGGGAAAATGTGCCCAATTTCCCCTCCACTTATGGCTCGATGAAGCCATGGAAGGGCCTAACCCAGCCTCATTGTTGCGGAATTCTTTAGTGGTCAGTTGCGGTGCTTATGTGCTGATTAAGCTAGTGCCAGTTTTATCGCTGTCGCCTGTGGGATTATCCACTCTGATCGTGATTGGCACCGTGACGGCGATTGGAGAATCCTTTGTGGCGATCGCCCAAATTGATATTAAGCGATCGCTCTCCCATACCACCAGCGCTTGGCTGGGTTTAGTCTTTATCGCGATTGGCGTGCAGCGACCCGATGTGGCTGCCGCTTTGCTGGTTGCCCATGCGGTTGCCAAAGCCCTGTTGTTTATGAGCATTGGCTCCGTCATTCTCACCACCAGTAACCAAAATCTCACGGAACTGGGAGGTTTATGGTCACGGATGCCTGCTACCACCAGTGCTTTTGTGGTCGGTGCGGCAGGTTTAATTGGACTGTTGCCACTGGGAGGATATTGGGCGCTGAGTAAGGGAATTAACTCGTTGTGGAGTGACCATCTCTGGCTAGTGGTTGTCTTTTTAGTGGTTAATGCCGTTACTGCCTTTGGTTTAACTCGTGTCTTTCGTTTAGTTTTCTTAGGAAGCCCTCAACCGAAAACTCGTCGCGCACCCGAAGTCACTTGGCCGATGGCTCTACCGATGGTGATCTTAACGGTCGTGACGCTGATTATGCCTCTTTTACTACAGCAACTCTCCCTGTTGCCTCCCTCCAAGTACGAATATCTCATTCAACCCGCCCAGCTTTTATTAGCAGGCTCTAGCTTAATGGGTTGCATTTTGGGGTCTATTGTTTACCTGCCCAGAACTTGGTCGCGGTCTGTTCTGATGCCTTTGAAGTTTGTACAAGACTTGTTGGCTTACGACTTTTATATTGATCGCCTGTACCGCTTGACCATTGTTTTTGTCGTGGATTTGTCTTCTAAAATTACGGTGTGGATTGATCGCTATATTGTCGATGGATTAGTCAACTTAGTGGGTCTTGTTACCGTTTTTAGTGGTCAAAGCTTGAAGTACAACACTTCAGGTAAAACCCAGTTTTATGCACTGACGATATTGTTAGGAGTCAGCCTGATGGCTCTCCTCATGATTTGGCCTTTGAGTCAATGGTCGTTGAGTCAATGGTCTTTAGAGCAGTGGTCATTGATTAGTGGTCGCTAAGCTAATCAATGGGTTGAAGGTTAGAAGTTGAGCAAGTAACCCGACGAGTCAGTTATAGGTTATAAATTTTAACCGTCCGATTGTCCAAAAGTTGACTCTTAAATTCTCTAATCTTCAACCCAAATTAAAGACAAAATGATTTTTAAATGGAGACTCATCAATTATGCTCAGTGCCTTGATTTGGGTGCCAATATTAAGTGCTGCACTTGTGGGATTTTGGCCTGGAATCATCACATCTAAGGGTGCCCGTAAAGTGGCATTGGCATTTACGACAGGGCTATTTATTTGGTCAGTTGTACTACTGACTCAGTTTAATCCTGGGGATGTGGGTCAGCAATTTCAGGAGCATCTATCCTGGATTGATGCTTTGGGTTTGTCCTATAGTCTGGGAGTAGATGGCCTATCTATACCTTTACTGGTATTAAATGGATTGCTTACGGGAATTGCGATTTATAGCAGTGATGAAAATATCGAACGACCCCGTTTGTATTACGGGCTAATTTTGTTATTAAATGCCGGGGTTGCAGGAGCCTTTGTGGCTCAAGATTTGCTGCTATTTTTCTTGTTTTACGAGCTGGAATTAATTCCCCTCTATTTGTTAATTGCTATTTGGGGCGGGCAACGCAGAGGCTATGCAGCCACCAAGTTTTTGATTTACACCGCCCTTTCCGGAGCGTTAATTCTGGCGGCATTCCTCGGTATTGCGTTTTTAAGTGGCACCCCAAACTTTGCTTATCAAGAGGGTATTAATCTTACCTCTTTACTTCCAATGGGCAAGCAACTTTTGCTATTGGGAGCTATCTTGATTGGCTTTGGAATTAAAATTCCTTTAGTCCCCTTTCACACCTGGTTACCGGATGCCCACGTTGAGGCATCAACTCCTATTTCTGTGCTACTCGCTGGCGTACTGCTGAAATTAGGCACCTATGGATTGTTGCGATTTGGCTTAGGGATGTTTCCTGACGCTTGGGCGATTCTGGCTCCTTGGTTAGCCCTGTGGGCAGTGGTGAGTGTGTTGTATGGAGCGTTAAATGCACTGTCCCAGCGCGATATGAAAAAAATGGTAGCCTATAGCTCTGTGGCTCACATGGGTTATATTCTCCTGGCTGCCGCTGCTGCCACACCCCTCTCACTGGTGGGCGCTGTCATCCAGATGGTGAGTCACGGTCTGATATCTGCGCTACTGTTTTTATTAGTCGGTCTCGTTTATAAGAAGACTGGTTCACGGGATTTAGAAATTCTCAACGGCTTACTGAATCCGGAACGGGGTTTACCCCTCATTGGCAGTTTGATGGTGTTGGGTGTGATGGCCAGTGCGGGAATTCCGGGAATGGTCGGGTTCATCTCCGAATTTCTGGTATTCCGGGGCAGTTTCCCCATTTTCCCGACACAAACTCTCCTGTGTATGATCGGTACAGGCTTAACCGCTGTTTACTTTTTGGTATTACTGGATCGGGCTTTCTTTGGGCGCTTGTCTATCCGGGTCATCGATTTACCAAAAGTACTTTGGAAAGAGCGTATGCCAGCTATTGTTTTAGCGATTTTGATCGTGATCTTCGGAATTCAACCCGGATGGTTAGTGACTCTGAGTGAAACGACAACAGCCGCCATGATCAAGTCATCACCCACGATTGCACTTCAGGTTTCTCCACAGCCGCCTGAACATTAGCGGAAAGGCTAACGTCGCGTGCTTCCCTACCCCTTGAGTCCCTTTTTTTGCCCTAACTGAGGGTAAGGCTAATCCTTTCAGAGTGAGCAATTGGGGAAATGGAAAAAGCGCAATTTTCATCTTTGGAGCAATCGGGGTAGCTAGAAGAGCTAAAAATGTTAAATTCTGTGGAAATTCTGAATTCTACGATTTTCAATCACTTTTAAAACACGGTTAGATCACGAGAAGTTACATGGTAATCAGCAAGACAAAGTCCCGTAATCATCCACTAGAATCCTATATTGCTCGACTGATGACGGGTGGGGCATTGTTAGAGGATTCGCCAGAACATGTCACAGAAGTTGTGGGAATTCTTCATAGTTATGGTATCGTGCTGGATGCCTATTCCCGAAACCTCAATTACATTGCCGAAAATCAATTTTTGGTATTTTTTCCCTTCTTTAAATACTTTAATGGAGAGATTTCTGTTCAGAAATTGCTCCGCCACTGGTGGCAAGATCGAATTAACTTTGAATATGCTGAATATTGCATGAAAGCGATGTTCTGGCATGGTGGTGGTGGTTTAGATGCCTATGTGGATTCACCAGAATTTAAAAAGCGATCGCGTCAAGCCATTGATGCTAGGTTTCGGGCTAATCCTCTAATTCAGGGAATCGACCGACTGTTTCCCGATTTTTTGTTAGAACAATCACGCCAGATGGCTTATTACAGTGGGTTAGGGCAATTCTGGCGGGTCATGAGTGACATGTTTTTAGACCTGTCAGAACTTTATAACAAGGGGAAAATTCAAACCATTCCTCAAGTTGTCGAGCATATCCAGAGCGCTTTGGTGAAAAGTGCGAATCTACCGATTACCTATTCGGTAAACATTCGAGATAAATCCTATGAAATTATTCCCAAATCCGCTGGTTTGACCTTCTTAATGGATACCGCCGTGCCCTATGTTGAGGCGGTATTCTTCCGAGGCACACCCTTTCCGGGCACTATTTCTTACAATGCACAGGCGAACCAGATTTCTCCCGATCAAAGCCGCTTTGCTTATGGGGCATTGTATGCTGACCCCTTACCCATTGGGGGAGCTGGAATCCCGCCGACGCTGCTGATGCAAGATATGCGTCATTATCTGCCGGATTATATGCACGATATTTATAAGCGATCGCGTCGGGGTGAAGATGATGCGCGGGTACAGATTTGCATCAGTTTCCAGAAGTCGATGTTTTGTGTTACAACCGCCGCCATTTTGGGGCTGGCACCTTATCCGATGAACACTACAGATCCCAATCAACAACAGAAAAATCGCGCGTATCTAGAAGGCTGGATGGATCGGTTGAGAGACTCACGCATCAATCAGGTGAATGGATAGCAAGCTGTAACAATCCCTACAGTTGGTAGGAATAACGGGAATACTCACCCAACGTCTCAAATCAGGGGCTGCTAAGATTTAGAGATAAATTGCAATTTTTATCTCTAAATTGTTCCACTCCGCAAGGTTTCGGGGAACTCTATCACTGAATTTCTTGAGAGTTGTTAGCCAACCTGATTGTAGATGAATCCTATCAATCAATACTACGAAATCCTTGGGCTTAAACCTGGTGCATCACAGGAGGAGGTCAAACAAGCCTACCGAAACCTAGCGAAAACTTGGCATCCTGATCGTTTTGGGGAGGATTCGGAACTCAAGCAGAAAGCAGAAGAGAAAATCAAAAAAATTATCGAAGCGTACCAACACCTCAAATCATATCAGCCCAATTCCCCACATCCAACCTCTGAAACCAAGATTCACTCCGAGTCATTTACAGCCGAAATCTACTACAACCAGGGAGTAGAGAAGGCCAAAATAGGGAGATATCAGGAAGCCATTGAGGACTTTACGCGAGCCATCCGTCTCAATCCCAAGTACGCCGAAGCTTACGAACAACGAGGGCATACTTGCTCTGAACTGGGATATCATAACCGAGCTAAATCGGATTTGAGGAAAGCCATAGAAATCAAGTGGCAAAAAAGAAAAACACAGCCACATCCAGCCTACTCACCACCCCCCCAATCAAAACCGGTATCAAAACCAACAACCTCTGCTTCACCCACATCAACACCTCCATCACCACCGTCAACGTTGCCGTGGAAATGTGTACGGACTCTGAGTGAACATTCAGACATCATTGCCTCGGTTGCCATCACGCGAGATGGGAAGACAATTGCCAGTGGTAGTTTTGATAAAACCATCAAACTATGGGATTTGAGTACCGGGAAAGTCGTCAATACTCTGATCGGTCATTTTGATCGAATTCGCTGCCTTGCTATCAACTCAAATGGAAAAATTCTGGCTAGCGGTAGTGCGGATCAAACCATCAAACTATGGGATCTAACTACAGGGAAGGTTATTCGCACCCTTGGCAATTCGTTTTCCGGACATTCGCAAGAGGTTTCGGCTATTGCCTTTAGTCCAGATAGACTGACCCTAGTGAGTGGTAGTGCGGACAAAACCATCAAGTTGTGGCATCTCGGTACAGGCAAAGAACTCTATACTCTGACCGGTCAATCAGGCCAAATTTTATCTGTCGCTATCAGCAGCAATGGAAAAAGTTTAGCCACTGGCGGTTTGGAAAAACCTCTGAGGATTCGGCAGATGGATAATGGCAAACTCATCCGCTCAATCCGAGGGAACTCGGACTATATTTTTTCTGTCGCCTTTAGTCCAGATGGAAAAATTTTAGCCAGTGGTGGTTTGACCGATATTGAGTTGTGGCAAACCGATACAGGAGAAGCCATTTGCACTCTGAGGGGGCATTCCGATGCGATTTATGCGATCGCGTTTAGCCCAGATGGACAAACGCTTGCTAGTACGGGTGTTGACGGTATCATCAAGTGGTGGCGAGTCGATACCGGCCAAGAAATCTGCTCACTGACGGGGCATTCAGGGGTGGTTTATACGGTTGCTTTTAGCCCAGATGGTAAGACTCTGATCAGCGGTGGTCACGACAAAACGCTCAAGATTTGGCAGTGTGATTGAGGAGGTTTTGATAGCCCATTCGTTGTTTCAATGTTCTTCTGAGATCAAATCTCGCCATTAGGCGATCGCCTTTCCGGATTACTTTTTGATAATTTCCGGAGAAATTGACACTTGTGCGAGGATACAGCCAAAGAAGCATCAACATTTCACCTCAGAGTCATTAAAGATCGTTATGAGCTATTGCCTAAATCCAGAATGCCAGAAAGCGAACCGTAATCGAGCTGAAGCCAAGTTTTGTCAATATTGCGGTTCAAAGTTGCTATTGGGCGATCGCTATCGCGCCCTCGAACTCATTGGACAAGGGGGATTTGGCAGAACATTTCTTGCGGTGGATGAATACAAACCCTCAAAACCCCGTTGCGTTATTAAGCAATTTTATCCCCAAATCCAGGGCGCGAATAATATCCAAAAAGCCGCTGATTTATTTGAACAAGAAGCGATGCGGCTGGATGAATTGGGGCAACATCCTCAAATTCCAGAACTGCTGGCGCATTTTACTCAAGATAATCGCCAATATTTGATCCAAGAGTTTATCGACGGACAAAATTTACTCCAAGAACTGGAAGCAGAAGGGGTTTTCCAGGAAGCTCAGATTCGACAATTACTGGAAAGTTTGCTTCCTGTTCTAGAATTCATCCACTCTCACCAAGTCATCCATCGTGATATTAAACCCGCGAATATCATTCGTCGCCCCAATCGAGAACTCATTTTGGTTGATTTTGGTGCGGCTAAATTTGCCAATGAAACGGCATTGTTACTGACAGGGACGACAATTGGAACACCTGGATATCTTGCGCCGGAACAAGCCCGAGGCAAAGCTTGTTTTGCCAGTGATTTGTATAGTTTAGGGGTCACTTGTCTCTATCTATTAACTCAAATCTCTCCCTTAGAATTGTTTGATGTCGGCGAAGATAATTGGGTTTGGCGACAATATCTGCTCAATAATCCGGTGAGTGAGAAACTGGGTTATATCTTAGATCGACTCGTTGAAAACGGCACAAAAAAACGCTATCAATCTGCTTCCGAAGTCCTTCGAGACTTAGAGTCTCAATCACCTATCATCCATGCCAATTCACCGCTTTTCCGACAATTTACATATCCTAAATCAACGTTTTTTTCAACACAACCTTCTGTACAGTTACCAACTTTAACTTGGAAATGTGTTCAGACTCTTAAAGGACATTCCAGCCGCGTATGGTCAGTTACGATTAGTCCCGATAGTCAGATCTTGGTGAGTAGTAGTGGAGACCAAACCATCAAATTGTGGCAATTATCAACGGGTAAAGAAATTCGCACCTTAGAGGGTCATAACTACTGGGCTAGAACTCTGGCTATCACACCGGATGGGCAGATTTTAGCCAGTGGCAGCGATGATAATACAATCAAGCTGTGGCAACTCTCAACCGGGAAGCCACTTCGCACTCTCAAAGGTCATTCTCGTTGGGTTCGTGCTCTGGCGATGACGCCCGATGGGCAAATTTTGGCAAGTGCTAGCAACGATAAAACGATCAAGTTGTGGCAACTCTCAACCGGGAAAGAAATTCATACTTTGACGGGTCATAATGACTGGGTGAGTACTTTAACAATGACACCTGATGGGCAGATTCTGGTCAGTGGTAGCAACGACCAAACCATCAAACTGTGGCATGTCAGTACAGGCAGAGAACTTCACAGTTTTACGGATCATAGTGACTGGGTTCGCGCTCTAGCCATAACACCCGATGGGCAGATTTTAGCCAGTGGTAGCTATGATCAAACGATCAAGTTGTGGCAACTTTCAACAGGGCAAGAACTTGCTACACTCAAGGGTCATACGGAAGGAGTTCGGACACTAGCTATCACACCCGACGGGCAAATTTTAGCCAGTGGCAGTGATGATAACAGCATCAAGCTGTGGCATTTGAGT
>DATNQL010000138.1:0-3325 GCA_036704025.1 Stenomitos sp. | reverse complement strand
AAGCTCTAGCTATTCAGCCCTATGCTTTAGTCAATCAAAAATTGATTCTCGAATGTACCGCGCGGTTGAGCTAAAAGGAATGACCCATAACTTACACAGCCAGCAACCTCCAGCGCTGAAACCTGGAGATTTACTGCGAGTGATTACTCCCAGTGGAGCCTTACGAGAGTTTGAGGCGTTCCATAAGGGTGTGGAAATTTGGCGCAGCAAGGGGTACAGAGTTGAACTCCAAACCCATTGGGATGCTAGGGAAGGCTATCTTGCCGGGAAAGATAGCCAACGACGCCAGCAATTGCGACAAGCTTGGCAAGACCCCGAATGCCGAGGCATTCTCTGTACCAGGGGTGGATATGGCAGCGCCCGACTTTTAGAAGACTGGACATGGTCTTTTGAGACTCATCCATCCCCATTCAATAAGTGGTTGATTGGCTTTTCGGATATCACCGGGTTGTTGTGGAGTCTCTACGGAGCAGGCATCTGCGGTGTGCATGGGCCAGTTTTGACAACCCTTGCTGCCGAGCCTGATTGGTCGCTCCAACGGTTGTTCGACTGTGTGGAAGGACGCCCCCTCGAACCCCTGTCCGGCGTTGGCTGGGGGGGGGGAGCCGTTCAGGGGATTCTGTTACCCGCCAATCTCACCGTCGCGACGCACCTATTGGGAACCCCTGTACAACCCCGGCTCGAAGGGGTGATTCTAGCGTTAGAAGATGTGACAGAAGCGCCTTACCGCATTGATCGCATGTTGACTCAGTGGCGGATGAGTGGTGCCTTGCAAGGGGTTCGAGGCATTGCTTTGGGGCGTTTTAGTCGCTGTGAGCCACCCAAGGATATACCGAGCTGGACTGTAGAAGAAGTATTGCGCGATCGCTTAAGTGACCTTAACATCCCCATTGTCAGTAACCTCCCCTTTGGTCACGAAGGCGCTAATGCTGCTCTCCCTGTAGGGCAACGGGTTGAACTCGATGCTGACCAAGGTACGCTGAGTTGGGCTGAGGAGATGTTCTACGCTCCTACAAAGAGCTGAGGGGCGAATTTAGCTTATTTCCCGCAATTCTTCTTTCTCTGATTTCCCATTCTCAATTTCCAAATTTTGCTGAAGCTAACAGTGACAATCTGAGAATGATAAGCTAACAAATGCATTTAAAAATTATTTAGGGTAAAGATTAGATGACTGGAGGAACCCAGATTCCCTACCTATTAAGGGCAGCCCGTGGTGAACAATTAGACCGTCCGCCGGTGTGGATGATGCGGCAGGCGGGTCGATATATGAAAGCTTATCGGGATTTACGGGATAAATATCCCAGTTTCCGCGATCGCTCGGAAATCCCAGAAATTGCAATTGAAGTTTCTCTGCAACCCTGGAAGGCGTTTCAGCCCGATGGGGTGATTTTGTTTTCCGATATTCTCACACCACTGCCAGGGCTGGGTATTCCCTTCGACATTATCGAAAGCAAAGGGCCAATTATTGACCCACCGATTCGCTCCCAAGCACAGCTTGACAAATTGCACCCTTTAGAGTTGGATAAACTCTCGTTTGTGGGAGAAATTTTGCAGGCGTTGCGGCGGGAAGTGGGCAATCAAAGCACGGTTCTGGGTTTTGTGGGTGCCCCCTGGACGCTAGCGGCTTATGCCATTGAAGGAAAAAGCTCCAAAAATTACTCGATTATTAAAGGCATGGCGTTCTCAGAACCCACCATGCTGCATCAGTTTCTGGGGTTATTGGCTGATGCGATCGCCACTTATGTGCGTTATCAAATTGATCATGGTGCTCAAGTCGTGCAAATGTTTGACTCTTGGGCCGGTCAACTCAGTCCCCAAGATTACGACACCTTCGCCTTACCGTATCAGCAACGAGTGGTACAGCAAGTCAAACAAACCCATCCCGATACACCCATGATCCTCTACATCAGCGGCAGCGCTGGCGTACTGGAACGAATGGCCAAATCGGGCGTCGATATTGTCAGCTTAGATTGGACAGTCGATATGGCTGAAGGGCGGCAACGATTGGGTTGGGATGTTAACGTGCAAGGAAATATGGACCCCGGTGCCCTGTTTGGGTCGCAGGACTTTATCCGCGATCGCATCCTCGATACAATTCGGAAAGCAGGCAAAAAAGGTCATATCTTTAACCTCGGTCACGGCGTCTTACCGGGAACCCCCGAAGACAATGTGAGATTCTTCTTTGAAACTGCCAAACAAGCCGATCAATTACTCGCTGTTCCTAGCTATTAGTTAATCGAAAATCCAACCTCCAACATCCAAAATTCCATGACCCCCAAGCGGATTCTCTTGACGGGTGCCAGTGGCTGTATTGGTCACTACATCGCCGAAGCCTTGATTCAGGAAACGGAACACGAGCTGTATCTGTTGGTCAGAAATCCAGACAAACTGGGCTTTGACTACGAAGCTCGTCCTGGTGTGACAATTTTACAATCCGACTTGCGCCAGATTGAACGCTTTGCTGACTTGCTCAAGACGATGAACATGGCAATCCTGGCAGCAACCGCTTGGGGAGGACAACAGGAAACATTTGACATTAATGTTGTCAAAACCATGCGGTTAATGGAATTGCTTGACCCGTCCGTTTGTGAACAGGTCATTTACTTTTCCACCGCGAGTGTTCTAGATCGAAATAATCAAATCCTCAGAGAATCCGGTCAACTGGGGACGGAATATATCCGTTCCAAATACCAATGTTTAGTACAGTTACCGAAATTAGCGATCGCTCCCAAAATTACCACTGTGTTTCCCACTTTAGTATTAGGAGGAGACAGCAACAAACCCTATTCCCATATCTCATCAGGGATTAAAGATGTGGTGAAATGGGTAGATTTGATTCGCTGGTTTAAGGCGGATGCTAGCTTTCACTTTATCCACGGACGAGATATTGCTCAGGTGGTGCGATATCTAGTTGACCATCCCCCCGAACCCGATTGGTTTGGAGAACCTGATATGCAGTCAACCAGACGCTTGGTTTTAGGAAACGCACCCTTAACCGTGAATCAGGCGGTCGAAGAAGTTTGTGCCTATTTAGGTAAAAAAATCTACTTTCGCATCCCATTATCCCCTTGGCTTGCCGACATTTTAATTGTGTTGTTTCGGATTCAAATGGCAGCATGGGATCGGTTTAGCATGAGCTATCGGCATTTTACTTATCAAAATCCGATCAATCCTGCAAGATTGGGTTTAGAACCTTATTGCCAGACCTTAACTGATGTCTTAAGAATCAGTGGCATTCGGGAAACTAAAAATTCAGGGGTGATGCGGTCAGAACCAGAAGTCCGGGAAAATAGCTAAAAACTTACCAACCCCACGTTCCAGCCCC
>DATNQL010000137.1:0-1629 GCA_036704025.1 Stenomitos sp. | reverse complement strand
GAGGCGATTCGCCTGATTGGCCCGAACCAGGGTTAAAGATTAGTTTTGCCCGTATTGGACGGTGAGAACTCCGTTTGAGTTTGCCTAAGATATTCATTTGTATTTCTGATCCCATTCCATTACTAAAACCCGAGGTTCTCTTTCACCAAAATCATCGTGGTGCGATCTGACATAAACTCTTTATTCACAATCAACAATTTATTGATGCTGCTGTGCTTCCCATAGGCCTTGAAGGCACGCTCATCTTCCAAAGGAAGGGTATATTCATCAACACGTTTCAGACCATCATCGAGCGTAGCAACGATTTTCTGGGCGCCAACCATCCAAATAACGTGAGCTGCTCCCGCAACATAACCTGCCAATTGGCTGCCGGTCTTTGAAACGATAATGACCTGACCTGTTTCTGTGACCGCGTGGACACTGCCAATCATATATTCGGGAGTTGCGCTCATTTTCTGCATATCGCGATTCTGGGTGTTGCGATCCATCATGGCTAGTTTTGCCCGCACCGAGTCGTAATGGCCAGATTTGTCTATTTCTTCAGAGATACCCAAGGCATTGAGGGTTGTTGAGCTGGAGACAAAGATTTCTGCGTTATCAGGAATTAGTTCAAACAGCTTCTTTTTGGCATCAGTGCCATTTTCGGCAACAATGGTATGGATATTATTGGCTTCGAGTGCTTGCCTAGTGCGCTCGATTTGCGTATCAGATGCAAGCTGGGCAAATTTATTCGTTTCGTTCATATTTGTAGGTATCATCTTTGTTCCTTTTGAAAATTTGTGTGTCTGACTCATTAATTCTTAAGGCAACTGGCTTACTGTTTCGAATGGTTGAATAATGAACCCGCCGTCATCCTCCCAACGCAGAATATATGTAAGATCAGTTTCTTTTACTTCCGATTGACGCTCTATCCATTCAAGCAAGTTGTTTGTATCTTGGTTGAGTGCTTTCTGCTTGAATGACTGGGCAATCTGTTCCTGCATAAATCCACCTTATCCGCCGAGGCTATCGTTGGCAAGGAGTTGAGTATTAAGCGCTTGCGCTTCAATTTTGAGCGTGGATGGTACCTGGCTTGATATGTTCTCAAATTCTCTATTTGCCTGCCGGTAATCGGCAGGAAACAGTACATCACTCGGGCAATAGGGATAGGGTGGCACCCAACCCAAAGTTGGAGCACTATAGAATGCAGGATTGAAATCCATATACTGCTCTATTTCATTGCTGCTAACGGTTAGAAATCCAGAGAATTTGGTTAGGTATTGGACTAAACTCATGGAAAGAACAATTAATCGTTCTGGGGAGCGAGCCTCGTTATTGTTCATCGATTTGAGATCCTGGCGTTGATCTGTAAATCGCCCCCAGAGAGTCATGGCAACCACGCGCCGATTATTGGGGTTAACGATGACCTGTTTAACGATCCCCGAGACCCCATCAAGGAATAGGATTTCCTCGCCAATGGTGGGCTGTAATATCGGCAGGTTCTGTAAATCAGAATCATCCCCTTGAACGCGCACGAGATTAATGACACCGCGGACATTTGGATGACTGGCGGCGCACTGCTCGGCCAACAATTTCACATTCTTATCAAACACATTTCCGTTGAGTGTTACGACTCCATGTGATACACCG
>DATNQL010000136.1:0-4885 GCA_036704025.1 Stenomitos sp. | reverse complement strand
GAAACTGTTGCAGAAACCGCCAAAAAAGTCAAGCACTTGGGTGAATCGTCCCAAAAGATTTCTACGGTCGTCAACCTGATTAGTACCTTCGCCGCACAGACAAACCTGCTCGCGTTGAACGCCAGTATTGAGGCAGCACGCGCTGGGGAAGAAGGACGAGGCTTCGCGGTGGTTGCGGATGAAGTGCGATCGCTCGCACGGCAATCCGCAGAAGCCACCAGCGAAATTGAAAAACTCGTGGCTGCGATTCAAGGGGAAACCAATGAGGTGGTTGCGGCGATGGAAGCGGGTACTGAGCAGGTTGTGATGGGTACCAAACTTGTGGATGAAACCCGTCAAAGTTTGAACAAAATTACCACGGTTAGTGCCAAGATTAGTGACTTGGTTGCATCCATTACCCAAGCCACGGTTGTGCAGTCGCAAGCCTCCCAAGCCGTGACCCAAACCATGACTAACGTCGCCGCGATCGCGGAAAAAACCTCCCAAGAAGCCACGTTTGTATCCTCTTCCTTCGAGCAACTCCTCAAAGTAGCGAAAGCCCTAGAAACAGAAGTGGGTCAGTTCAAAGTCGGTTAAAAGAATCGGTAATGGGTAATGGGTAATTGGGACAATTATCCCTTGTCTTCCTGACATTCTTTTTCTCCCAATTACCAATGCCCAATCACCAATGCCCAATTACCAATTCCTAATTACGAAACTATGGCACTCAATCCTGAGATCCGCGACCAAGCCTATCAGTTTTTTATCGAAGAAGCTCCCGAACTGTTACAGGCAATTGAATCAGGTTTGCTCACCCTGAAGCAGGAGAAAAACACGAGCCACGTTCACAACTTAATGCGATTTGCCCACTCCATTAAAGGTGGAGCCGCGAGCGTCGAACTCGAATCAATTGCCACCCTCGCTCACCGCCTAGAAAATATCTTCAAGGTACTCTACAGTGATGAGTTAGACATTGATACTGACCTGGAAAGTCAACTGCTGCAAGCCTATGACTGTCTGCGTCTTCCGTTAATGGAGCAGATTCAAACCGGTTACTTTGATCCCTCTCAAGCCTTCGACTTAGCCGAACCCATCTTTGCCCAGCTTGAGGAACGTTTTAGTGAGCAATTGAGCCAAGCGGACACTTACATGCCGAGTTCAGCCGACTTGGGCGTGGATATGACTCAGTCGATTTTTGAAGTGGATGTGGCTCAGGGCATAGAACGCCTCAGTGTTGTTGTTGCTCATCCCCAAAACTATGAAGTGGCGGGAGAACTAAGGGCACAAGCGGAAGTGTTTGCCGGGTTTGCCGAGTTTCTCAATTTACCGGATTTTGGCGCGATCGCTCAAACCACCCTAGCGGCTCTGAAGGCTTGCCCTGACCGCGCTTTAGAGATTACGCAACTAGCGCTGGTGGATTTTAACTTGGCGAGAGAAGCCATACTCGCAGGTAGGAATTTTAGTCCTCACTCTTCAGTTGAGATTAAACCTTCTCCCGCTTTAGTCGCCTTAGCGAATACCAATACCCCAATTATTGAGTCGATGGTTGAGCTAGAGCCGAGTTTTGAATCTAAGGGAGAAGAGATCTTTTCCCTATTAGATCTGAGTGCGGAGCCAGCCGAAGATAGTATGGCTTCACTCTTTGAGCTGAGCGTTGAACCAGCCGAAGATGACCTATTTTCTTGGTTCGAGCCAAATCTTGAGCACAATAAAGAGGTTACCCGTTCCATTATTGAACCAGATATTGAATTCAGTGAAGATAATATCTCTTCATTATTCGGAGCGAATATTGAACCCGATGAAGATAATATCTCTTCACTATTCAAAGCAAATATTGAACCTAGTGAAGATACCATCTCTTCATTATTCGAGCTAACCCATGAAGAAATAGAAGAGCCGATTCCCTCACTTGAAGATATCTTTGGTGGATCTATGGCTACCCCTGAAATAGCAGGGGAACGAGAGAACCAGTCTGCTGCCTTTGACTGCAATTTGGGATCAGACAGTGAAATCCTAGAGGTTGAATGGGCGCAAGCGACAGAAATAACGGAAGAGGTGGAAGCCGAAATTCCTTCGTTAGAGCAGGTTTTTGGGGATGCTTTGATTCCTGTAGAGATAGAAGCTCCAACTTCCAGCGCCATCGTTCCGGTGACATCCACATCTGATGCACTTCAAGCCCAAACCCCAGAAGAGATTGAGAGCCGTTCAACACCAGAAACGTTAGAAGTCGCGATTCATCAGATTGAGCAAATCTTCGAGAGTTTACCAGAGCTTGCTGAATCAGGGACAGAGGCGAGCGCCAACAACTTAACACCCACTTCTAAAGCCAACATTCAAGATCTTACAACCGCTCATTCTCCAACCGGGGCGAAGAGTGAAGTCGCGCCTACGCCTAACCTATCCGTGCGAGTTGACGTGGAACGATTGGGGCGGATGAATAATTTAGTGGGTGAGCTTGCCATTAACCGCAATGGACTCTCACTGCAAAATGAGCAACTCCAGGGATCGGTTCGAGAACTGCTGAATCGATTCTCTCGTGTGCAAAATTTGGTGGGTCAATTGCAGAACTTGTCAGACAAAATGCTAATTGCTCCAGAACGCCATAATCTAGGTTCACTACCCCGTATTTTAGATCCATTGGGAACATTCAAGGTTGCCCGATCCGATTTTGATGATTTTGACTCTTTGGAGTTAGACAACTATGGAGTCGTTCACTCTGAGTTGCAAGGACTGCTAGAAGAGATGATGCAGCTTGAAGAGTCGGTTGATGATATTGTCTTGTTTGCCAGAGCGACGGATCAGACGCTGGAACGACAGCGACAGATGTTAACTCAATTGCGGGATGAACTGATGTGGGCACGAATGTTGCCCCTGGGGGAAGTCCTCAACCGTTTTCCTCGGATGTTGCGCGATTTATCGACCAATTATCACAAACCAGTCAGCTTGAAACTGAGCGGCACAGGTGTCTTGGTGGATAAAGCGGTTTTGGAAAAACTCTTCGATCCCTTGCTGCACTTAATTCGGAATGCCTTCGATCATGGGATCGAGTCGAGAGACATCCGACGCCGCTTGAGGAAACCGGAACAAGGTCAACTTGAAATAAAAGCTTACCACCGAGGCAGTCAAACTGTCATTGAAGTGAAGGATGATGGTCAAGGTTTAAATCTCGAACGGATTAGTCGTCGGGCGGTGGAATTAGGGTTGGTGTCAGATGAACAACTGGCAACGATTCCCACGAGTCGCTTGTTTAACTTAATTTTCGAGCCGGGATTTTCCACGGCGAGCGAAGTGAGTGAGCTGTCGGGACGGGGTGTAGGATTGGATGTGGTGCGATCGCAATTGCGATCATTAAAAGGCACGATTACGGTTTCTTCGGAGACAGGAGTGGGTACCACGTTTACTTTACGTCTGCCGTTAACCTTAACCATTGCCAAATTACTCGTTTGTTTCAGTGGTTCTACAGCCTTGGCGTTGCCGTCTGACAGTATTGAAGAAATTGTCATTCCCAAACCAGAGCAGATTAAGCATTCAGGAAGCCAGCCGTTTTTGCACTGGCGCGGAGAAATTGTGCCCACCTATCGACTCACAGACCTTTTGGAGTATGCTTGTCCCTTACCGGATACAGCTCCTAGCCGAGCGTTACTCGCCGTACCGACGCCGGAGAGTTGGGCATCGCCCATGTTAGTCTTGCGCCAAGAACAAACCTTTCTGGCGTTAGAAGTGGATCGATTGGTAACCGAGCAAGAACTGGTAATTAAACCTTTTGGAAGTGCGATCGCACCTCCCAGTTCCACCTATGGTTGTACCATTTTGGGGGATGGCAGTGTGATTCCTGTGATTGATGCAACGGTTTTGCTCGATCAACTCTTAGCCCAAGGTGCAACGGCGACAACGACAGGATTGAATCAGCCGATGATGGCAATGGAGTCAGCCGCACCGGGAAATGGATCACTCAACCACAGCCTGCCTCCTAGCACAACGGCTAAAACGCCAACCGTTTTGGTAGTGGATGATGCCGTTGCCTTGCGACGAACCTTGGCTCTCAGCTTAGAAAGAGCCGGAATTAGAGTCTTACAAGCTAGAGATGGGCGGGAAGCGATCGAACGATTGCAGCAAAGTTCATCCGTAGAATTAGTGATTTGTGATATTGAAATGCCGAATATGAATGGCTTTGAATTCTTGAGTCATCGTCGCCAAGACCCTCAAATTTTGACGATTCCAGTGGTTATGTTGACCTCTCGGAGTAATGAAAAACATCGATGGTTAGCCATGCAATTAGGGGCGAATGCTTACTTCACTAAACCTTATTTAGAACAAGAGTTTTTAGTGGCAATCAAGCAACTCATGGGTCAACCAACGATTGAAAAAATGCTTGTTTAATGCCAAGTTTGTCTTCTATCACTTCTTGATTTGTTTGGGTAATGGGTAATGGGTAATGGGTAATGGGTAATGGGTAATGGGTAATGGGTAATGGCAAGAGTTTTTGAGGATAAGGAATTTAAACATCTCCTGCCTTGTAAAGCTCAGGGTTATCGGGTCGCGAGTTGAGAGTCTTCCATTAATTCTGAAATTCGTTGTGATAGACCTACGGAGGACAAAGTTGCACTGTGCTGTAATTCGGCTGTCCTGGCTTGGCGAACGGGTATATTCTTCGCCAGCCAATGTGGCTGACAGACTTGAGTCTCTTTCCAGTTAGCTAGGTCTGGCATTTCTTGGTGGCAGTGGCTACAAAACCAGAAGATTCTTCTGAAAGAAATATGTTTAAGTAAGGGTTGTGAACAGCAAGGGCATGAATGTTTTGTCAACATAATTTTTTTATTTCCTCTCATCAGCTAGAGGAGATTTTGGGGTTCTTATCGAAAAAGCTCTATATCTATTCTTCCTTGTTTTTTAGTAAAAAGAACTT
>DATNQL010000135.1:0-1811 GCA_036704025.1 Stenomitos sp. | reverse complement strand
ACGACTTAGGTTTCTGTTTCCTTCCATTACTGGATTTTCGCAACTGCCCTTTGGACTTATGCCCATCAGGTCTTATGTTCGCTCCACAGACTGTAACGGTGTGTCCCACCGCCACGCCAGTTGCCTCAAGTCGGGAAACCCACCCACGGCACTGGCTCAAAATATTCCGGCTGGCGTTAATGTCCCTATCGTGGTGTGTTCCGCAGTTGGGACAATCCCACTCTCTAACATTCAACGGCAGTTTATCAACAATATGCCCACAGTTTCCGCAGCGTTTAGAGCTAGGAAACCAACGGTCAATCTTTACTACTGTTCGACCATACCACTTGGCTTTGTAATCCAGTTGTCTCACCAATTCACCCCATGCAGCATCACTGATAGCACGGGCAAGCTTGGGATTTTTGACCATGTTCTTAACCGCCAAATCCTCAACCACTATCGTTTGGTTTTCACGAATCAGTCGGGTTGTCAGTTTGTGCAAATGGTCTTTTCTAGAGTCAGAAATTTTAGCTTGAAGACGAGCTACTTTGAGTCTTGCCTTATCCCGATTTCGAGAGGATTTCTGTTTACGGCTCAAAGACTTCTGTGCCTTCCTCAACTTTTGATAGTGCGCCTCATACGCTTTGGGGTTAGCAATCTTTTCACCCGTACTCAAGGTAACAAGACTGCTCACACCAACATCCAACCCCACAGCACTATCACGCTCGTGCATGGTTTGGTCTGTCGGATCGTCAATCCGCAAGCTGACAAACCAGCGTCCAGAAGGTTCAAGTCTAACTGTGATGGTTGTAGGTTCACACCCCTTGGGCAACTGCCTAGACCATTTAATAGGCAATGGTTCAGAACACTTAGCCAAGTAGATTTGTCCATCCTTCCATCGGAAAGCAGACTTGGTAAACTCTGCACTTCCACCGCTACGTTTCTTTTTGAAATTAGGGTATTTCGCCCTACCAGCAAAGAAGTTAGTAAACGCTGTTTGCAGATGTCTCAAGCCTTGTTGCAGTGGCACACAGCTAACCTCATTCAAAAACTGGAGGTCTTCAAGTTTTTTCCACTGCGTCAACATAGCAGAAGACTGAACGTAATCAACCTTCTGTTGCCTCTCATACCAAGCTTCAGTTCTCGCTGCCAAAGCCTTGTTAAATACCAACCGCACACAACCAATTGTCCGGCGCAATATCTGTTCTTGCTCGGCAGTTGGATACACTCTGTAACGGTAGGCTTTTTCCATACTTCACATTTTATCATTGTATCTGTGAGGCAGTCGGAGTCTTGGCGGTTTCCGTCGAGTCCGAACTGCCGAACCCAAAGGGTGAAATACTCACAACCTGCTATGCACCAAAGTTCATTTACTCACTTGTCGCTCACCCCGTCGTCTGTCGTTGCTACGCAACAACTCGACTCAGGGGTGAAACTCCTCACTCGTCCCCATTCCTCTCACCGCCTTCGCGGAGCGTCTCGTAGAGAAGCTGACGCTGTGGCGGGAGTCTCCTGGGGGTGTTAGATGATGAAGATACCATCATTCAATGGTAAATCAAAACGGCCGCAGCGAAGATTTAACGGTCGGCGTACCTCTTTGTTACGTCAGCATCCCGGTTTACTTCACCTACTCGATTCGGGAATAACGCTTGGGTCTGTGTTGTTATGTTTATTTTTATTGCCAACCCGCTTACCTGGGATGGAGTTATTAGGAATTGGCCCTAATTGGCTGTTGATTTGGGTGGTAGCTTGGAGTGTGAAGCGTTCGATATGGGCTGGGGCTTTGGCTGGTGTGATTTTAGGATTTCTTCAGGATGCTATGACATCACCTG
>DATNQL010000134.1:0-1950 GCA_036704025.1 Stenomitos sp. | reverse complement strand
TCTTACCCATTACCCATTACCCATTACCCATTACCTATGACCCATGACCATGAAATCCTCCGCACTTGAGTCAGGGGATGAGCTTAAGTTAACGGATACTCAGGGGCTTAGGCTGTTGACCTAAACCGGGTCGGGAGGCATTCATGGTTAAAGTTACAATCGCCTGTTTGTATTGAGGGTCTTCATTCGTCGCCCGTAAGGTTGGATTAGACTCTAGTTGCTTCTCTTGTTCCTCTGTCAATTCAAGTTTGACATCCGGTTCAATCCCCTTGTGGTTAATATCTTCGCCATTGGGTGGGAAGTAATGCTGAATCGTAACCGCTAAGCCGGAACCATCCGATAGAGAGTGAACCGACTGCACAACGGCTTTCCCAAAAGTCTTACTGCCGATCACACTCGCCCGCTTATTGTCCTTAAGTGCACCCGTAAGAATCTCACTGGCACTGGCGGAGTTGCCATCCACGAGTACCACCAAAGGCGACTTGGTGAGAGCCGTCTTATTCGCCGAAAACTTCTGATCCCCACCTTTACGGTCTACCGTGCGGACAATTAAGCCGCTATCTATCCACATCCGAGCAATTTCCACACTGGCGTTGAGCAATCCGCCTGGATTTCCCCGCAGATCTAACACATAGCCACCCACCTTCTGCTTTTCTAGGTTGTTAATGGCCTTCTGCATTTGTTCGGGAGCATGGGCACTAAACTCATTTAAGCTGATATACCCAATCCGCATCTGACCTTCCTGCTTGAGGGTATGATGAACGGCTGGAAGTTCGATTTGAGCGCGGCTGAGCTTGACTTCAAACGGCTGCTTCCCATCGCGGGAAATTCGCAGTGTGACAGATGTGCCCACTTCACCCCGAATCATGGAAGACGCTTCTTCCAGAGACATGCCTTTCGTGGATTTGCCATCAATAGCGACGATGCCGTCTCCCGGTTGCAGCTTGGCCTTTGCCGCCGGAGAATTTTCAATGGGTGAGACGATTTGCAGAGCCTTGGTTTTCTCGTTTAGTTCTAGGCGAATCCCCACCCCAGATAGTTCCCCGGATGTTTGGTTGGTAAGCGCTTGGAACTGCTCAGGGTCCATGAAGCGAGTATAGGGGTCTCCCAAAGGCTTGAGAGCGGCTCGAATGGCCTCGTAGGCTTTTTCTTTGGATGTGTAGTTTTTGCTCAGGAGTTCTTGCCTGGTAGCTAGCCAATCCACCTTATTGAAGGTGTTATCCACATATTCTTGGTTAACGATTTGCCAAACCTCATCAACTAGGTTTTTGGGGCTATCCTGAAGTGCGGCAAAGACAGAGCGACCCCCGATGGGTGCGACGAGAGACAAAGCGGCGGTTGTTGCGATCGCTCCGGAGAAGAAGACGCCTTTGAGCCAAGGGAAATGTTTTGAGTGCTGATTCATGGAGTATGGCTAGAACGAGGTTGGCGTTAGATGGTTAACAGTTATTGTAAAGCGGTCTGTTGAAGAGAGACCTTGGGTCTGAAGTCTACCTCAGCTTACGCTTGGCTGCGATCGTACTACTGATAGGAGAGATACCGGTTTAGGGCTAATATACTCAAGTTGAATTGCCAAGGTTGATAAATTTTGTGCCAGTTTACTCAGTGTCCTGTCGATACAGTAAGACTCATGATGAGCGCTGATGGCTTGAGCCAAGTCCGAGTATGGGTCATAAAACATGAGAGATAGACTCATTCCACGCCACTGGGTTAGTTTGAAGCGTTGGTTCCGAGCTAGAGGGCGACGTTTGCTAAGCACTAGTCTACTGATTTTGGGAATCCTCCTGGGTAGCTGGCTACTAATTAACACTGTGAGATTGCAGGCGGTGGCGTCGGAACCTGTCGATGTGTTTTTCGTCCTGGGAGGTGGGATTGAGCGAGAGATCCACGTCGCCCAGTTAGCCAAACAACAACCAGAAGTCCGAGTTTTGATCTCTCAAGGCTCGGAAG
>DATNQL010000133.1:0-2750 GCA_036704025.1 Stenomitos sp. | reverse complement strand
TGATGGAACTCTATCGCTTTCTGGTATTGCCCTAGAGAATTGTAAGCTACACCCAGATTCCCCAGAGATTTAGCTTCCTGCTGGCGATCGCCAATCTCCCGTGCAATTGCCAAGGACTGTTGAAAGAATTCCATCGCCTTCTGGTACTGCCCTAGAGAAAAGTAAGCATTACCCAGATTCCCCAGAGATTTAGCTTCTTGCTGGCGATCATCAATCTCCCGTGTAATCGCCAAGGACTGCTGATAGAACTCAATCTCTTTCTGGTATTGCCCAACATAACCGTAAGCATTACCCAGATTCCTCAGAGATTTAGCTTCCACCTGACGAGAACCAATCTCTCGTGCAATTACCAAAGACTGTTGAGAGAACTCAATCGCTTTTTGGTATTGCCCCAAGTTATTGTAAGCACGACCCACATTATTCAGAGAATCAGCTTCTCCAGAGCGATCTCCTATCTCCTTATAGATAGCCAATGCCTGTTGGTAAGACTGTAATGCCGCTTGAAATTGACTGGTATCAAGTTGCTTATTACCTTGTTCTAGCAGTTGATCTGCTTCTGCTTTCCGATTTGCTGAGGTTTGAGCCAGTGCAGGTGGTGCAGCGAAGGACACTGGAAAATTAGGAGCGAATGCGGGAGTGGTTGCAGCGAGTAGAGTGATGAGAGCCGTGATGCCGATTCTTCCGGGTTGCATGGGTAAAAACCCTCCCTTGGCAAACTAGAGAATTGCTTGCCTACTTTAAGATATACCTCTTAGGGGGGAGGATGTTATGCAGAAGTTGTAGAGGGTTGTTTGTTGAAATGGACTGACATTTATACCCAGTCGTCTTTAGACGACTTTCGCTTTGAGCCAGGGGTTTAAACTCCTGGCGGGTTATTGCGACTGGTGCAAGATGTAAATTAGCCAAAACCCAGAACCAGGTTAATATTGAGCCAAGCTAGCTCTGATTGACGATGGTATCTGCCTCAACTTCCTTCTCTGACATTCAGAATCATTGGGCACGCTTATTCATCGAAGCCTTAGCCCAGCGTGGGATTATTAGCGGGTTTCCCAATGGGACGTTTCGCCCCAACAACTCTATGACTCGCGTTGAGTTTGCCGCCCTAATTGCCAAAGCCTTTCCCAAACCGGCAAAGCGGCAGTATGTTGGCTTTGCCGATGTGCCTCCTAGCCACTGGGCTGCCACTGCCATTCGCAAAGCTTACGAAACTGGGTTTATTAGCGGCTTTCCCGATAACCACTTCCGCCTCAACGATCGGATTTCTAGAGTACAAGTTTTAGTGTCCCTCGTCAGTGGCTTAGAGCTGTCCTCAAAGGTCAAATCTGACCTGATAGCAGGACTGCCCGTGATTTACCAAGATGCGGCGGCAATTCCTAGCTATGCCAAAGACGATGTCGCGATCGCCACTCGGGCGAAACTTGTGGCAAACTATCCCAATATCAAGTTACTCGGCCCCAATGTGGCGGCAACCCGTGCTGATGTGGCGGCGTTTGTCTATCAAGCTTTAGTGTATCTGGGTGAAGCTCCTCCGATTCAATCAAAGTATATTGTGGTTCCCCCAGAACCCGGAGTGTCTTTTAATCAGACGGTTACCTTAAGTCATCGCCGGGAGTTCCGAGGCGTGTGGGTGACAACGGTGTGGAATAGTGATTGGCCCTCTAAACCGGGACTTCCCGTTGAACAACAGAAATCTGAACTGATTAACATCGTAAATCGGATACAAGCGCTCAACTTCAACGCCCTCATTTTACAGGTACGACCGGAAGGGGATGCCTTGTATGCCTCTCAATTAGAGCCTTGGAGTGGTTGGCTAACCGGCACACAGGGGAAAGCCCCCTCACCCTTTTATGACCCTTTGGAATTTGCGATCGCAGAATGCCATAAGCGTAATATTGAACTTCATGCTTGGTTCAATCCCTACCGCGCCAAAACCAACGCCAAGCCGGGTGGGACAGTTCGCCCTCACATCACCATCACCAATCCCCAATACGTTTACACCTGGGGCAATCAGTTGTGGATGGACCCAGGCGCACAAGTGATTCAAGACCGGGCTTACAATGTAATGCTCGATGTGGTGCGCCGCTATGATGTGGATGGCATTCACCTGGATGATTATTTTTATCCCTATCCCATCCAGGGCAAGTCCTTCCCCGACAGCAAAACCTACTCTGCCTATAAATCGGCTGGCGGTAAACTCAGCTTGAGCGACTGGCGGCGGGACAATGTGAATAAAATGGTTCAGCGCTTATGGGCAGGGATTAAAGCCACAAAACCCCATGTCAAGTTTGGTATTAGTCCCTTTGGTATTTACCGCCCCGGACAACCGCCTCAGGTGACTGGACTAGATGCGTATAGTGTGCTATATGCGGATGCCAAGAAATGGTTGGAACAAGGCTGGCTGGATTATCTAGCGCCGCAACTCTACTGGAAAATTGACCAAAAAGGTCAGAGTTATCCCGTGTTGCTGAAGTGGTGGACGAACATTAATCCCAAGAAACGACATATCTATGCGGGTAACAATCTAGGGTTGTTGGATGGCAAGAGTTGGAAGCTGTCGGAGATTAACAAGCAAGTTGAACTCACGCGCAACCTGTATGAGCAGTCGTCACTGGGGAATATCTTCTTCAGTATGAGTGCTTTCACAGAAAATCGGCAGGGCATCTATAACAGCTTCAAGTCTTCGGTGTATGCCAAACCTGCACTGGTACCTGCGATGTCGTGGCGGGATAATTTACCCCCCTTTCCTCCCA
>DATNQL010000132.1:0-12740 GCA_036704025.1 Stenomitos sp. | reverse complement strand
CCATAAGACCAAATAAAATCTCCTTGAATAATCAGTTCTAGGGGTTCTAGTTGTGGTAATGTTTTCTTCTTAGAACCAGGCAAAATAGTGCAACCTTCACTATCAAACTCAAGTGCATGAAAAGGGCAGACGACTACACTGGTTGTATCTCCATGCTCATGACACCACCCTTCAGATAACATCGCTCCCATGTGCGGGCAGGCATTCGGTAAAGCGTTTATTTTGCCTTTTTTATCTTGCCAAAGCACATAATCTTCGCCGTAAAGGGATATTTTTCTAGGCTTGTTTACTTCCAACATCGATCTATGTGCTAATAGCCAGGGCGCACCTTCAAGCATAGACATTGATTTTTCTCCTTTTTTATTGAGTTGACCGGGTACATCCAAACTCTTTCAATCCCTATAGATAACAATAGGGTCAATCCCAAACCGATTCGCTTATTTCACGGCATTAAATTCTGAAATCCCAGTGTTGTAATTGTTGGATTTTGGCAGTTTTTGGACAATTAGAAATCGCCAATAATCCATCAAAAAGTACTATTAGAAGTGACAATTTTTTTCCTTGTCCCCAATAATATGACATTATATTCACATTCGTCAATACAGAGTTGCAGCATATTGTTCACATCCGTTCAGGCGATGGCACAAGTTACGCTGAATCTATGAACGCTTCAACATCGAAAAACCAATCCCTGCGCCGCCAGCCCAAGCAGCAACGCAGCCAACAACGTGTAGAACGCATTCTTAAGGCGGCGGCTGAAGTGTTTGCTGAGGTGGGATACGAGGCGGCGACAACCCATGTGATCGCTGCCCGCGCCAAAACGGCGATCGGTTCCCTCTACCAGTTCTTTCCTGACAAACTAGCGATTTTCCACGCTTTGGAAGAACGTCACATGGAACAGGTAACAGCTATCCACCGGCAGTTAATGACTCCTCAGATGGCGCAAGCACCGCTGGAGCAGATGATTCAGCAGATCGTGGAGACATTCGCTGTCTATTTCGAGCATCCAGGGCCGAAAGTTGTCTACATCCAGTACTTCATTGCCCCAGAGATGTTTAAGTACTTCGACGATCATTTTACTCAAGGACTCATCCAAGAGTTTGCCAGTCACTTAAGGCTGCGAAACCCCGCTTTGAATATCGACAAGAGCAAACGGCTAGCTGAAGTATGCATCCAGTGCTATAACTCGCTGCTGTTGGTTGCGTTACGTAGCGATCGCATCCACCGAAAGCTGCTTTATCAAGAAGTTCGAGAGCTATTGGTAGCATACCTAAAACCTTACGTGGGGGATGAGTTGCGGTCTAACGCCGTACAGCCTTTGGGTGGACAATTGACCCCCGATGTGATTTTCCTACAATACAAACTTTCACCTCGCCAACAAAAAGCCCTCACTTTCGTCATTGAGCATGGAGGGTTGACCATTCAGAACTTTGAGGAGATGTGCCCAGAACCTTCGCGGCGGACGCTACAGCGCGAACTCCGAGGAATGGTAGAGAAGGGTCTACTAGTGTCTGAAGGGGAGACAAACCGACTCTACTACCATCTCAATCCCCTATTAAACTTGCGACAAGTTACGACAAAAACCTCTTGAAATTCACTGGATTGGGCGAATTCAGTGGAGATAGCCAACATTCCTTTGAGCCTGTCAAACGATAGGGTAGGCAAGAGTTGAAAGTCCTTCTCATTTCTAACAACGAGAGTCAAAGATTAAGTCATAATTTTTTGAGGGCACGATCTGATCGTGCCCTCAAACTGTTGGTCTAACTTTGTTATGAAGGGGTTAACGTTCAAACTAGGACAGCCTTACTCTTGGAAGGAATGCCACTCTCATCTAAAACATTCAACTCAATCAGCCGACGCTTGGAACTTTCTTTTAATTGAGGGGCAATCATACTGTTTGTAAAGATAGCCAGATGCTTGACTATTTCTTGCTGCCTTGCTTCTTCAATCTGCTGCTTTCTTGCTTTAGACATGGGTATACTCTTTGGTTTAAGGTTTGGATGTCTCCTTTTGTATTTGTTCCACCCTTATGGGCAAGTTATCAGGATGTTTGGGCAGATTTCTGTGCACAGTAGAGATAGGTATTGGTTCTGTATCGGAGTGCGATCGCACACCTCACCCGCTACACTCTAGAAAGGCGATCGCACCTCGTTAAGATATTAAAGATACCACCAGCGACTGAAGACAACCTGTGGCTCAATCCGAAGCATCCAAACCTGAAACATCGCCCACCTTACTCCGCACCCCCCTCTATCCACTCGCTGTAGAACAAAAAGCCCGACTCACGGCCTTTTCCGGTTGGGAGATGCCTGTGCAGTTCAGTGGAATTACCGCTGAACATGAGGCGGTACGCACATCAGCCGGGATGTTCGATATCTCTCACATGGGGAAATTTGCCTTTCAGGGTAGGCAAGTGCTGGAGTATTTGCAGCCATTCGTTCCGTCCGACCTGAAACGGTTGCAACCAGGTGAAGCTCAGTATACGGTTTTGTTAAATCCCCAAGCTGGCATCATTGATGACATCATCGTCTATTACCAGGGTGAAAATGAAGCGGGTGAGCAACGGGGCATCATCATTGTTAACGCCGCAACCCGAACCAGAGACAAAGCGTGGTTAGTCGCTAATCTGGAAGAGACTCCCGTTAGTTTAGAAGACCTTTCCAAACAAAAAGTCTTGATAGCTGTACAAGGGCCACAAGCTGTTTCACAACTTCAGCAATTTGTCAAGGAAGACTTAACGCCCATCAAAGCCTTTGGGCATTTAGAGGGAACTGTACTGGGGCAGCCTGCTTTTCTGGCTAGAACAGGTTACACCGGTGAAGATGGGTTTGAAGTCATGGTAGACCCAGAAGTTGGCGTAGAACTGTGGCGCAGCCTCCTGAGTGTGGGTGTCACGCCCTGCGGTTTAGGGGCGAGAGATACTTTACGCTTGGAAGCAGCGATGGCACTCTACGGGCAAGATATTACCGAAACGACCACTCCTTTAGAAGCTGGCTTAGGTTGGGTCGTTCATCTGGATACAAAAGGCGACTTTATCGGGCGTGCGGTACTAGAGCAACAAAAGACGAATGGAGTCGAAAAACGCTTAGTTGGGATCGAGATGCAGGGGCGTCACATTGCGCGTCATGGTTACCCGGTCAAGCATGAAGGGCAAGTGGTAGGGGAAGTGACGAGTGGGACGCTATCACCCACAATAGGAAAAGCGATCGCACTGGCTTATGTACCCACTTCCTTATCGAAGATAGGTCAATCTCTCGAAGTCGAAATTCGAGGTAAAACCTATCCCGGCGTAGTCGTCAAAAAACCCTTTTATCGCTCCCAAAATCGTCCCCCTAGTAAATAGAAGAAACAAATCTTGAGGGCTTCCAGTATTGCTCAATACAGCTCCTCAGGGTGAATCTGCTAATGGTTAGTTATGCATCAAAGGTGAGTGATGAATGAAAGAATTTTTGCTCTGGAAGCCTACGCCTGTTTCTCTGACGAAAAGGCAGTCGTTACTGAAGTGGTAATAACCCAAAACTCTAGTATTGCGGTTTGGGCTGTGCGTCCGGGACAAGAGGTTGAAGCTCATTGTCATCCCGATGGGCAAGATACATGGTTTATGCTGCGAGGCACACTCACTTACTACTTAGGCAACAGTCAACGCCAAACCTTGAGTGCGGGTCAATTTGCCATTGCAGACCAAAATCAAGTGCACGGTGCAATGAATGAAAGCACGGAAGACGCTGTCTTCGTTTCGATTTACTCTGCACCTAAGATTGGTTATGCTAAAGCTTCCGCTTAGATTACTCTCTTTTAACTAAGCCAGGTTACCCCTAACCCGACTTAGTTCGACTTTAAATCAGTCGATGGAATCTGCCAGTGAGGCTGAGCTGCTTCGACCCTGGTTGAGTCTCAGTGTTAGACGTAGTCTTAAGTTGACGAGCCTCTTGTTTGGCAGCCGTTTCCGCGATCGAGATAAAGCTTTGAACTAATTGCATGTCTTTCAACCTCAACTCTTTATACTTCGACGATAGGAAATTCTCATCCGGAAAAAAAAGGCACTATGCAACTCGCTCAAGTGACAGTCACGCTTGAGTCAATGTGGGTCAATTTTTAGGGGTTTCCGACGTCTGAGGATGGACAGTTGCTCAACTGACCTCTAGAGTACGGATGAAAAAGCCTTTGCTAAATGTGGGAGTGTCGGGAGTGCCTATTTTTCTAGTTGACGGCTACTTGAGGATTAAAGTTCCTAATCTAAGGAGTCGCCCAGTCGCGTTAGAGTTGATGCAGAGTTTGGTCTAACACGCCCTATGGCTGAAGTAGTTTTTCGCTTTTATGCAGAACTAAACGACTTTTTGCCACCTAGCCAGCGACAGGTTAGCTTTACCCATATTTTTAAAGAGCGATGCTCGATTAAGGACATGATCGAGGCATTGGGTGTCCCTCATACGGAAGTGGAGTGTATTGCGGTGAATGCCGAAGCGGTGGACTTCTCCTATATTGTGCAAGATGGCGATCGCATTGATGTTTACCCAATTTCTACTACCACGAACATCATGCCTCTAGTCTCCCTGCGACCTCCACTGCCCAGTATTTTTCACTTTGTTCTAGATGTCCATTTAGGGAAATTAGCTTCCTCCCTGCGCTTGCTGGGCTTCGACACGTTGTACCGCAACGACTACGACGACGAAGAATTAGCCAAAATTTCTGCCTCCCAGCAACGGGTGCTGTTAACTCGTGACAAAGGTTTATTGATGCGAAGTCTAGTGACCTATGGATACTATGTGAGGGCAACTAACCCAGAGCAACAGATCATCGAAGTTCTACGACGCTTCGACTTGTTTGGGAAAATCCTACCGTTTCAAAGATGTATACGCTGCAATGGGTTGTTAGAACCTGTATCCAAAGAATCAATTCTCGACCAACTCCCTCACCAAACACGCTTAGAGATTGATGAATTTCATCGCTGCGGGGAATGTAGTCAGGTTTATTGGAGAGGTTCGCACTACGAACGGATGCAACAATTTATTGAAGGAGTGCTTGACGCACAAGAGTCGGCTTGATTAGGAAGGCTGAAGCGGATAAAACAAGCCATCGTTGGGGTCATACTCCCAGGGTATACCCTGCGGGTCACGAGCTTCTGACCAAAACGGAAAATTCACTCGATCCTTCTGACGACTAATCGCACTAGGGGAGTAAGAAGAACCGGTTTTTGGATTAATCAACCGTTGCGCTAAATCTGAGGGATGGAGTGGCTCAAGTGGAAATTCAGAAAATCTTTTTTTCGGAGTCGGTAATTGACCCGAGGCCCGGAGAATCTCAAAATACTTATCTAAGCGCTGCTCAAATTTATCAAAGCGCCCACGCACTTGGAGCAGTTCCGCTGGCATCTGTTGGTGAACCGCGGCGTCAACGAGTTTGTCTACATCTTCCAGACGTTCGTCAATCGTTTCATCGATAAACACTTTCACAGAATTGACTTGCTCTCTTAACTCATTCATTTGAGTTAAGAGGCTTGTGAGTTTGTCGGATGGGATGTCTTGGGTGCCTAATAGCTGCCGGATGACTCGTTGAGCAGTCAGACTCGCGTTCTCCTCGGAGCTAGCATACTGCATCAGCAGAGCGATCTCTTCATCTTTGAGACGGAATGAGATTAACTGAGTGCCCATCTGTGTGCGACCACTTGTAGATTGCTGTAGTTTTTTTTAGTCTAAACTCCAGTTCAAAAGGGGGGAGCCTTAAAAGCACCCTTTTTCAGTCGGTTGGGGGAGCGAAAAGCGTCAGTCTTAACGTTGACAAACAGGTCTAGGGGCATTGCAGAGAATTCTATCAGTAGAGTGGCTCTGTCCGTACTAAAGTTTCCTTCCCCTGAGAAAATAAGTGAGCATTTCTCCTTTCCCTTTGACGGGAACAACTCCCCGCTCCTCAAAGATAAACTTTTCCTTGCATCGATGGTAAGTGGTAGCCGTAACCTGAATACAACCCGGTAATCCGTGGGATTCCATGCGACTGGCGGTATTCACCGTGTCTCCCCACAAGTCATATATAAACTTTTTAATCCCAATCACTCCAGCGACGACAGGACCGGTATTGATGCCAATTCGTAGCTGAACAGGGACACTTAACTGCATGGCTTGGTGAGCAATTTCTCGTTGCATATCGAGCGCCATATGAGCCACCGCCTCGGCGTGATCGGGACGAATCATGGGTAAACCCCCGGCTAACATGTAAGCATCCCCGATGGTTTTGATTTTTTCTAAACCATGTTGCTCAGCTAGCTGGTCAAAAGTAGAAAAGATTTTATTGAGTAAATTGACCAATTCTTCGGGGGCGACCTGAGCTGACAGTGGGGTAAAGCCCACAATGTCGGCAAACAGCACCGTTGCCTCATCGAAGCGTTCAGCTAAAGAACCCGGATTCTGCTTCAGCTGGTCTGCGATCGCCTTGGGTAAAATATTCAGCAATAACTGTTCTGACTTTTCTTGTTCTATCCTGAGTGCCTCTTGTGCTAGCTTGCGTTGGGTAATATCTTCAACGATTCCTTCGTAGTAAAGCAGCCTCCCTTGCTCATCGCGCACTGCACGAGCATTCTCACTAATCCAAATCCTGCTGCCATCCGAGCAATAAACCTGAGATTCAAAACCAGAAACCTCTTTATGCTGCTCTAAAGCGGCAAGAAACTCCGCTCTCCGGTTGGGGTTGACATAAAGTTGCCGTCCAATATTCGTGAGTCGAGCCATCAGCTCTTCCGGGGATTTATAGCCATACATCCGAGCCAGCGCTGGATTTGCACTCAGGTAGTGCCCCTCGGCAGTGGTCTGAAAAATTCCCTCAATCGCATTCTCGAAGATACTGCGATATTTCTCTTCCGCTTCCCGCAGCGCTGACTCGGCTCGTTTGCGTTCTGTAATATTGCGCGCTACAAAAATTACCTGATCCGTCATGAAGGGTGAAGCCGTCGCAAACAACCATTCTCGTTTGCCGTTAATGGGCAGACTATACTCAACTTTGACAGTGGCTTGAGTAAATAAAGCCCGCTGGATGCCATCGAACACCAAATCTGCCGCTGGCCTGGGCAGCACCTCATGGACAGTTTTACCAATCCGTTGAGCCGTTGGTTTGTAAACCAAAGCTGGATTCCACTGAATGAACTTTAAATAGCGCCCTTGGGCGTCGAAGACCATCACTGTATCACTCATGGCTTCTAAGAGGGCACGGAGTTCAGCCTCAGAGGCTTGGATTTGGCTGTAGAGTTGGGATTGGGTCATGGCGATCGCCAAGGAATCGGTGACACACTGCAATAGTTCTCGCTCTGCGTCACTCCAAAACCAACGGGTAGCGGGGGTGCAAATCAGATAGCCTAGGGTGACACTATCTTGTCGGACGGGTTGAACTAAATAGCTGTGCGGTTCTAATTGTAGGGGGGAGGTATTCAGGCAAGGTGTCGCTCGTTTACAGAACATCAGTTCACCCTGTTGCAGGTGAGATTCAAACTCCGTCAATGTTGACCCATCAAAGGGTGTAAGTTGCGCGATTGTGCCTGGTTTGCAGTATTCCCGCCGAATCTTCAACGTTTGCTGTTGGGAGTCCACCGTAACGTAAATGACTCGTTCTAGTTGCAACAGAGTGCCTAATTCCTCCACCGTGGTTTGCAAAATTTGGTCGAGTTCGAGAGAGGCACGAATCCGCTCAGTCAGTCGATTCAGGAGGGCTTCTCGTTCTGCCAGAGCACGCGTTTGCTCTAAAGAGAAGACTTGCCATAACGCTGTAATCGTAGCAATGGCTAACAGTCCCCCCAAGACGGACGCTAACAGATTGAGTGCCCTTAACTTGGATTCTATAATCTCGTGCGGAATCACCAATGCGATCGACCAGTCAGCTTGGTGTAGGGGGAAGTAGGCAACATAGACCCATTTTCCCTCCATTTTGACCCGCGAAATCCCGCTATGCTTATCTACCATCTGGCGGGCGACTTTGGCTAAATCAGGGTCTTTTGCTTGTAGAAAACTGGGTGTTGGTTGATCAAGATTGCCCTCTAAACTCTGATTAGGATGGACAATCGGCATTCCTTCAGAACTAAGAGCAAAGGCATAACTCCCAGAGCCATATTTCAGATTCTCCACCACGCGAGTCACTCGCTCTAAGCGAATATTGCCATTAATTAGCCCTATGGGCTGTTTGGTCGTAGCATTTGACCAGATGGGAGCCACAATTGGAATGACAACGTGCTTAAGGCTGCGAGAAATGATGGGATCGCCCACATACACTTGCCCTGCCATGCCCTTTTGAAAGTATTTGCGGTCTTTCACATTTACGGTTACTCGACCGACTTTGGTGGTGTAAAACGAACCATCGGGATTGGCGAGGGAAAAATTGTAGAAGTCCAAGGCATGTTCTACTTCGGATTTTAAATAGGGTTGTACCACCGACCAATTCTTGGTTCGTGCCGTGGGAGTATTGGCGATCGCTTCTACTCTCACCTTCTGGATGGCGAGCCATTCATCGATTTCATTACTCCTTTGCTGAACCTTCAACAGAGCATTTTGCTTTAAATTGTCTAGAATCAGTCCACGCACAATAGAGTAGCTAATTAGGGCAGTTGCGCTCACCACAACAGTTGTTGTGCTAATCACGAGCAGCATCACGAATTGGCGAGGTCGCCATCCTTGCTGAACGCGAAGCCTTCCTAAACGAGTCAACTCCTGCCACTTTGACATCGTCAAGCTCCCTCTGGGATAAGATTGGGTTGAGTCTCTAAAGATGTCACACCCGACTCATTTCCTGCACCCATTTGACGGCAATTCTGATATGTGTTAAACATTTCAAAACTCGTGCAGTTTCTAAAAGCAAGCCGGACTATAAAAGTCTCTTCTTACTAAAGTAATCGGTTTAAGCGATATAGGGTGAGCAGGGGTTATAAGCTGTGACGCATTTAAGAAAGCCTATTTCCACACCCCCGCGTCTGTGTGTCCCCGTGTCAATCATCTGTAGCAAACTTCAGGAGAAACGATATTAAGGCTGGGGATGGGACTGTCCAAGCAACTGAGCAAATTTTCGCAAGGTTACGGCATACTGCTCACCCGCCACCCACATCAAATCATTGTGAGACGCTTCATCCACCCACAAGGAGAGTTTAGGTTCATGTGCCGCCGCAAACAGTTGTTGTCCATGCTGGAAGGGAATTATTTCATCGGCTTTCCCATGCATAATCAGAACCGGACATTTCACTTTTTTGATTTTATCGAGGTTCGGGAATTTATCAAAAGGCAGGATAGGAAAGGGGAACACCACGCGAAACGCAGAGGTAAAACTGCTTTCCAGAATTAACCCCGCCAACGGTTGGCGTGTGGCTAAATCAACAGCCGAGCCACCTCCGACTGAACGTCCAAAGGCAATGATCTGTTGTGCGGGCACACCCAGTTGTTGAATCAAATAATTGTAGACGGTTTCCATATCTTGATAGGCATGGCGTTCCGAGGGCTTACCCTGGCTGGTACCATACCCCCGATAATCGTAAGCAAACACACTAAACCCTATTTTTTGCAGGGATTGCAACACAGGTTGAATATCTCCCAAGTCTTCAGCATTCCCGTGAATATACACAATGGTGTATTGAGATGCCGGATTCGGAAGATAAACTGCTGAAAGCTGGATCTGATCGTGAGTCGTCAGCTTGAGAATGTCACTGGTGTCGGAATAGCTGGAGGGTTGAGGCAAAAATATCTTACCGTCGGCAACAAAGAAGACATAAAGACAAAAAAACGTGTAAATGAAAATGAGGGAGCGTATCAGTCGTTTGAAGGTAAATTCACCCCATAGCCATCGTTGGAGGGTTTGTTTATCCATAAGTCAGCAAGATGATCGATCACAAGTCAGCGGTCAGTATAACCGGAAGCTGAACCAGGACGTTGGTGTCCTTGCCTCTGGAGAGACTACTTTATTGAGGACATTAGGAAGCTTGACCGTATTGCAAATAACGGCTTGGGTTTGTCACAATCCGTTAGCTTAGTTTTGAACTTCCACGGGTTAGAAGTTGTAAACTTAGCTCTGCTGTTCTGCTGTGTAGTGAGGATGTGAAATGACGTTGGAATATCCTGAAGATTTAAAATATTTGGAGACTCACGAGTATGTCAGACTCGATGGGGAGATTGCCACTCTGGGCATCAGTGCTTTTGCCGTTGACCAGTTAGGGGATATCGTATTTCTGGAACTTCCAGAAATTGGTGATGCGTTGGAAAAAGGAGAAAGCTTTGGCAGTATTGAATCGGTGAAGGCGGTTGAGGATTTGAATGCTCCCATCTCTGGAACAGTGATTGAACGCAACGAAGCGATGATAGAATCTCCTGAACTGATTGCAGAAGACCCTTATGGTGAAGGTTGGTTAGTCAAGTTACGCATCAATGATGCGGATGAATTAATTGATGCGTTGTCCGTGAATGAGTATCGCGAACAGGTAGAAGGAGACGCGTAGAACGCTTGATTCGATGGAAGGCGTACACCTGGTTAGCCGCCTTCCTCTCCACCTCCTCACTAAAGCTGCTCTGGTTAGGGATGGGGTTTTTAGGCGGGAAGATTCCTGTCAAAAGGCAGATTCCTCTCTACCTGTAGAGTTCATCGCGACATATCCTACAACTGCATAAGCTCAGCCCCCTCGGAAATATAGAGGAGTAGGTGATTCTTGCTCTACTCATTGGGTGCTGATATGGATAGCGCGACTAACACAGCTCTAGTCAAATGGCTCAACCGACAAGCCAATTCTGCTCCGGCTCAACTTCCTCTCTCATTCTTCAAAAGCGGACAGTTCTTATCCCTAACGCCGAATTGTCAGGGAGGACTGATCTTACAAAGACCGTTTTATGCTGATTTTGTTGGCCCTGGCGCGGCTGTCGGCAGTAGTTTTGACGTGAATTGCACCTCCGTTTATGCGATTGGCAAAGTAGAGTTCTGTGTTCCAGCCACCTACTCAGAACGTCAACAAGCCTTTCAACAGCGTATGGCTTACAGTCAACAACTACAGGATATTGTGGGGGAAGAAGCACCTCTGCACCGCAGTATTCTGATGTTAAATCAATTATCTCAATGGGTAGGAGCTGAAGAAGGGACAAAAATTCCTGACGAATTAGTGGCTCGACTAGCCGGAGTACTGACGAAAACGATTAAGGTGGCGCGAAAAACATCCGTCAAAGCAACCCCTCAAGGAGCAACACTGAGGACGAGCGAGCGATTGCTTGACCGTTAATCTTAGGGTAGAACACGGGAACCGACAGGACATTGAACGTTTAAAGAACGACTGGTAGGAAATACTGGCATAGCAGGAGGCAACGTTGAGGGTTTTTCTGTTTCGCAAATTTGAGCCGTAGTCATCGTTTTCCCATCCACTTGAGTGACAAACACCGCACTGGTGTAGCTGGGAAGTTCTGCTTTTTTGGCGATCGCTGTAATCATCACACTCTGTTTATTATCCTTTTGAGGTACGATTTGATAGCGATAATCTTGAGTTTCTAAGTTCGTCACAATCTTCAGTTCTTCCACATCAGCCGCAAACTTTCCATTTTTAAGATAGTAAGCCTGCTGCGCTTGGCTTAAGATGGTCAGAAATTGTTTGACTACACTTTGACGGGCATTCGTTTTCTGTGTTTCCAGTGCAATCACTCGCACATCTTTAGGCACAGTTGCAACATCCGAAACCTTGTCAAATAGAGTGGATTTGGAGCTAAACTGATTCGGTCGAGCTTCTCCAGCGCTGAGTCCATCTAACTCTACATGGAGTTTGCCTTGAGGGGTCAATTCAAAAATTGTCTTCACCACTTGCTCAGGACTGACAATCATATCCAGTTGCATCGGTTGAGTGGTCGGATTAATCTTGTAACCCAATTGAATGGCGACAGAAGATCCATCCGGTTCAGGTAATACGGTAAATAAATTCCCGTCCGGCGCAAAAATGAAGGTAATGACCTTACCCGTTGTCGGGTCTTGTGTTTGCCATTGCCCGTGTAATTGTTGAGTCACAGGTTTACGTTGGGGAGCATCTTGAGTTGGAGTCACTCTCGGTGCGATTTGGGACTGAGAACAGACGGGTATCCCCAGTGTACCCAGTAATACGACAAGCAGTCCTTGAGCGATCAATGGGCGAGGAATCCAAAGCCGCTGCCATGGGCGCACGCGGCGTGAACCTTTAGCTAGATTAGAAATAAGATGACTCATAGCAATTAGACCTGCCTCGAAAGTCTACTTTCATCATGGGTTGTGAGCGGAAGGCTCATGGTCGTCTCTTGCCAAAGTCGTCGATGGGGTAGTCTGGGGTCTGAAAAAGGCGAGCGCTAACCTTCAATCATCATTATTACTGATGCGATCGCTCTTCAATAAAAGAGACTTTGCAGGGGTGGGGTCAGCCGTTTGGGCCGTGAGGGGGTTTAAGCTGATGTGCATTTAAATTGTATACTTTTCAGATTTGGTTTGGGAAAAAACCATCAATCCCTCTCCCCCCCTCTCCTCATCAGCTTAAACTAGGGCGTGTTTTCCAACTCTATATTTACCTGTGTGTTGCGAAGAAGATCCCCCCCAGCTCCTCACTAAAGCTCCGGCCTGGAAAAGGGGGGAGAATCAAGTCTTAGTCTCCCTTTTTAAGCTATGCATTACTCGCATCTTTCTTAACAAAATTAGACTTGACAGGAGTAGTAGAAATCGGGGAGACTAACAGCCAAGTTTGGGCGATGTCATGCAGTCGTCGCAGACCTTGCCAAATCGTCTTCACCCCA
>DATNQL010000131.1:0-15738 GCA_036704025.1 Stenomitos sp. | reverse complement strand
GAAAATTCCCGTTAAGATAAGCCGCTTCTACTGCTTCTTCATGTATCGCTAAGGTTAGGTTATACTCATTGTGCCAACTCTTGGCACCCAGTAGTTTTAGCGCCACATTCAAATAATCAAATGCTGCTCCATAAGCGGTTGCTGCCTTGGCTTTCTGACCAGCGATTAAATTGAGTTTGGCAATTTCGTCTCGTTCTTTTTGTTGAGTTACTAATTCAACCCCAAGATTGAGATGGTCGATAATTGTAAAGATTTCTTCTGACAACCTGTCGGGTTCAGTATTTTGCAACAACAATCGACCAATTTGTAAATGAATCGATTGCTTTTGGCTCCCATTCATCAAGGTATAAGCGGCTTGTTGTACGCGGTCATGCAAAAATCTATATTTTTGAATTAACAAATTTTCATCAAATTCAGAGATGGATATAATTAACCCAGCCTGAAGGGCTGGATTGAGTTCAGAGAAAATTTTGGTTGGTGATTTTTGAGTAATAATGGAAAGGGTATTTAAATCAAAAGCCGCACCTACACAAGCTGCAAATTGTAAAAATTCCTGAGATGAAATTGGCAGTTTCTTCACTTTGCCAATCATCAAATCTACTACGTTATCCGTAATATCTTGCGCTTCAATTTTGGCAATATCCCATTGCCAAAACCTAAATTGCCCTAAATCCTTTTTAATCAGAGAAAGGTTGGATTGATTTCTCTCTTGAGCCACCGGAAATTTAGTGACAGCGAAGCGAGACGAAGTCTGGAGGACTGGAGAAGATGTAGCCAAGTCAAACTTCAACAAGCCTTCCGTATGAAGAGTTTTGAGAAATTCATTCACAAAGAAAGGATTACCCTCAGTTTTCTTCACTACCAGTTCGGCTAAGGGTTTTACTGAGGCAATATCATCATGCAATGTCTCGGCAATCAGTTGGCTAATTGGCTCTAATCCTAAAGGAGCTAAGGTAATAAAATTAAGGGTTGCCCCTGCATTTTTTAGTCCATCAAGAGTCATCATTAAGGGATGAGCAGAACTAACTTCATTATCCCGATACGCCCCAATTAAAAATAAATACTGACTATCAACATCCGTCATTATCAGTTCGATTAACTTGAGAGTAGCGGCATCCGCCCACTGTAAATCATCAAGAAAGATAACCAAGGGATGCTCTTTTGTGCAAAATGCCCGAATGAAGTTACCCAAGACAAAATTAAAACGATTCTGCGACTCTGTAGCCCCCAGTTCTGGCACAGTTGGCTGCTTACCAATAATGAGTTCCACTTCCGGAATCACATCAATAATAATCTGCCCATTAGAACTAATAGCTGTTAATAGTCTGGCTCGCCATTGGTTGAGTTGTTCTTCACTTTCAGTTAATAATTGCCGTACCAATTCTTGAAAAGCACTGACAACAGCCGAGTAGGGAATATTGCGTTGAAATTGGTCAAATTTACCAGCGATAAAATAGCCCCGTTTTTCTGTAATAGGTTTGTGAATTTCGGCTACTAACGCTGATTTTCCAATGCCCGAGTAACCCGCCACGAGCATCATTTCAATTCCTCCCTCACCCGCAGACTTCGTTTCTGTCGTCACACCCTGTAGAGTATGGGTGATTGTTCCTCCCGCGACTCGTTTGCGCTCCGCGCACGCTACGCGAACAAATGCTGATAGTAATGTTTCAACTTCTGCCTCACGTCCATAGAGTTTTTGGGGAATTTGAAACTTATCTGAAATATCATTCTGAGCGAGAGGAAACTCTGATATTTCGCCATCAGACTCTAACTGAGTTAAACATAATTGCAAATCAGTTGTAATACCCAATGCGCTTTGATAGCGTTCTTCAGCCGTTTTTGCCATCAGTTTCATGACAATATCTGAAACGGGTAAAGGAATCTCTGAATTCACTTCATAGGGCGATATCGGCACTTTCGCAATATGACAATGCACTAATTCCAGTGCATCATGGGTTTCAAAAGGTCGCTTTCCTGTCAGCAGTTCGTAGAAAGTGATCCCGAGAGAGTAAAAGTCTGTGCGATAATCCAAGGAACGGTTCATCCGCCCCGTTTGCTCCGGTGACATATAGGCTAAGGTGCCTTCTAAAACATTGGGATTTTTCACCGTCGGATTTTCGTGAGTTAATTGAGTAGAAATGCCAAAATCAATAATTTTGACTTGTCCGGTTTCTGGGTTATAAACAATATTGGCTGGATTAATATCCTTGTGAATAATATTTCGACTGTGAATAGCCGTCAAAATTTCAGTTATCTGAATTGCAATGTTGAGAAATTCTTCTAGGGAGAGCCTTCCCGTTCCTACTCCCTTGTCTCCATTGAGCCATTGCTTTAAAGATAAGCCACCAAAATCTTCTAAAATGATGACCAACGTTCTCTGATAAGGTTCTAATCCATAAGCTTTAACCACACCATCTAAATTTAGACGGCAAGTGATTTCATATTCCTGTTTATAGCGGGTAAGTTCCGCCGGTGTAGGATAGTCTTCTTTGAGAACTTTAAGAATTACGGCTTTTTGATCTTGTTCTCGAATCGCTTGATAAACTTCTGAATTAGTACTTTCGTAGATTTGAGTCAGAATCTGGTATCCGGGAAGATTAATCATGAATTCAATTTGATTTAGAGTGGTTTGGTTATCAGCGTTCTCTTAATTTTCTAAAATGCTGCTACATATTAATCTGGGCGTCTGGAGTGTTAATCATCTGTAGCAAACATCTCGGTAATCGATATTCGCCTAGGTTTTGGGTCGCTACATAAACAAAATCAGCCTGTGTGGACTTGCTTTAAACCCATACAGGTAGGTTAGGGTTGTATATCCTTAGACTTGAGGCTATATGGTGTATTTTCGCAAGAAGCCTGGAGCATCACTTTTGTCTATACTCCCTATTGACTTTCGCTAGCACCCTGCAAAGTATGGCTAGCATTGCTAATATTTAGCGCACCGATTCGTTTTGAATTATAAGCTGTGACGCATTTAATTTGCATATTTCCACACCCCACACCCCACACCCCGACAATTTCGCTATGGCAATTTAGCTGCACATCAGCTTACAACCTTAATCTTGATTGACTATTCTCAGAAAATTGGTTTTTCGAGATTTACGGGTAATACTAAATATTACGTGTCATACATCTCCAATTGATTTATATTGCCAACGGCTCTAATCAGTTGGACTTTTAACAATGTCACAGATCATTGAGGATTTTGATAGAATCGGTCAGTCGCTTTAAATTCCTCAAACCGCTCCATCAAACATTCAGCAATACGCTTGGCGGCTCCGGGTTTTCCCATTCGCTGAAAACCATTATCTGCAATTAACTGTAACCAATCGGGGTCACGCAACAACTGTTGCACTGTACTCGCGACTTTCCCTGGCTGTTCAACCAAAAGTAGAGAAGGCCCTAACAAGCGAGTTTGAGCTTCAGCAAAGATAGGGTTATATTGTGGCCCGTTTCCGGGGATAGCGATCGCAGGTTTTCCCAACCCGACAAACTGCTCTGTGGCTGTTCCCGCCATGGCAATGCCGCAGTCGCCTTTGAGCAAGCAAAGATTGTAATCATTTTGAGTCAAAATCAGCGTGGCGTTCTTTTTCGTCAAGGCGATCGCATTTTCATCCTCGAACTGAAGGTTCAATGTCATCGCTGCCAACGATTGCTGACACCATCCATATCCTTGCAGAGTTTCTCGTAAAGGGTCGAGATTGACAGCCGGAGCAATGGCACCGAGAAACAACAGCTTTCTCTCCGTAAAAGTATCCAAAAATCCATCAGTGGCTTGGACAATTTTCTGCCAATTTTCATACGCTTCCGGGACTCTAGAACCGGGTAGAAGCGTCACAACTAGCGATCGCTGCATTTCTTTGAGTTCAGCATCCGTTTCATAAAATATCGGTGCGGGATGCTCTGGGGCAATTCCATCCATCATTGGATTCCCTAAATCAAACGCCGGGATAGACCATTTTTGTAAGGTTTCCGTTGTCAGCCGATCTCTGGGAAACACCGCCTTACAGCGCCGACGACTCATCAACCAGCGTTCCCAAGGATAATAAACCGAACCCGACCAAGTTTCCCCCCATGAGCGATTCGGCAACTCTCCCGCTTCATCCCGCACATAATACTCCGATTTAGCCGTACCGACAAACGCATAAGGTGCGCCACTCAACCCTGCAAATAACAAGGGAACAATATCCCCCACGGCAAGGATGACACCGCCTCTTTTACTCCAACGACGAACCGCTTTAAACTGTGACCAAGTCAGTTGCAGTAAACCACCCCGCAAATCTCGCATAAGTTGACGCCCTTCCATATAAATAAAACCCCCGGAAGGCATCGTCTGTACGGTTCCAATGATGGGGATACCGAGTTGGCTATAAGCGCGTCCTTCACCTACTAACGGTAATGCTGCTAGTTCTGGAGCATTGGGGTGTTTCTGCAATTCTTGCAAAATTCGGAGGGCAATCACATCCTCGCCATGACCATTGCTGAGGCAGAGCAGACGCATCATGAGTATCTGGTTAGTCCTTGTATCAACAAAAAATGGCTCCTGAGCCGCAGTGGATTTGCACCACTGTAGAAACCTGCATTGTGCAAGATTGTTAAGAAGAAATCAATGTCTGTGTTTGTTAAGTGGATAAGTAATTATACTTATCCAACTCCTAAAGGGAAAGAGTCTCAGAGAGTGATATCGAATCCGTTGGCATGGGAATCCTCTTTTTTTTAACGCAGAGAACGCCGAGGGGGACGCGGAGGTTTTTGCATCATTCCGATGCAGATGGAAATGATCGGAGAGAGTGAGTTGAGCGGGTTAGTTATTTCGGTCACACTGCACTAAGGGTTAGGGAAAAATGAACAGAACCTAGCCTCTGTGATTAGTTTTCAAGGCTTTTGTGGAAAATCTGGGACAAATAGCAAAATGTGTCTTGATTGCTTGAGGCAGTGCGCTTTGGCGTCCTAGTATTGCTCACTCGACAAGCGCACCGGATGGGATGGAACGCCTCAATGATTCCCGATCAACAATTCTCTTTCAGCGTTGCTGAGTGTGGCAGATGCAGTTGTGGCACAACCCTTGGAACTTGTCAATTCCGTCAACGGTCTGGTTAATCAAAAGCAAAGAAAATTGTAACAAAGCTGACTAGCGATGAGGCTAATTTTATGCTAAACAGAATCGTTTTACTTTCTACATTAGCGCTCCTCGCAGCTGGGGAGTTAACCAACCAAGCGATCGCTAATCCCAACCTCGCAAATTCAACTCCGAAATCGACGGCGAGTAACTATGTCGTTCCGGTTGAGGCATCCCCAGCAACCCAGTCAGCGGCGGCAATTGCTTCACCGGAAGCGACTGTAAAACCTGTATTTTCCCAAAATAACTCAGCCGCTAGTGGTAAAACGGTGGTGGTTCCGACCTCATCAGCCTCTCCCCAGCCAGCGAAAACATCGGTTAGCGCCACCAATCAGGCATCGGCAAAGCCGACTACCTCTGTCGCCCAGTCCACCAATCGCAACGATATCGCTGTCACTGCCACTGATGTTGAGGTTAAGGGGGCGACAGAAGAATTACAGCAATTGGTTTTGAACACGATTCGCACTCGTGCTGGCGGTGCAACCAATCAAAGCCAGTTGGATAACGATGTCGCGACAATTCTCAATACAGGTTACTTTGCTAACGCCCGCGTGAGCAAAACCGTTAATCGAGAGGGGTGGAATGTCGTCTTTCAGGTAGAGCCGGTTGTAGTGCGATCGCTTCAACTCTCCGGTAACCAAGTTCTCACCTCAGACGTTGCCAACACGATTTTCCAACCTCAACTCGGACAACCGGTCAGTCCCACTGCCCTACGCCAAGGTTTTGAACAATTAAGTCAATGGTATAAAGACAACGGTTATGTCTTGGCACAAGTTGCCGCCATCCAACCCAACCGCAACGGGGTTCTGGCGGTTGATGTGGCTGAAGGCATTGTGGGCGACATTAACTTCCGCTTCTTGGATAAAGACGGGAAGCCCACTGAGGGGCGTACTAAAGAAGATTTCCTCAAGCGTGAGTTGAAACTCAAGTCCGGTGAAGTCTTCCGTGTGGATGTAGCGCGGCAGGACTTGCAGCAACTGTACAAATTGGGACTATTCGATAATGCCAACGTCTCCCTGAACGGCGATGCTAGACAAGTCGATGTGACTTACGACCTGATTGAACGATCGGCCCGTGGTGTCAATGTGGGCGGTGGCTACAGCCCTAGCTCCGGTTTGTTCGGTACGATTAACTACAGAGACCAGAATTTCGGCGGTGTAAATAAACAGCTAGGACTGAATGCCCAGATTGGCGCTAAAGACTTCCAGTTTGACGGCAATTTCACTAGTCCTTATCGGGCGAGCAACCCTGATATGCCGGGATATAGCGTCAATGGCTTTAGGCGTCGTGGTATATCCCAGACGTTCGATGATGATTTCCAAAACCAAACGAATGAAGCCGGGAATTATGAGCAACCCCGCGAAGGACAGATTGGCGGTGGCATTTCGTTAAACAAACCTGTGGGAGAGTGGGATGCGTCGCTGGGTTTAAACTACACCCGCACCAGCATTCGCGATCGCAATGGCAATATCATCTCCACCGATTCATTCGGTAATCCCGTTTCCTTCAGCGGGACTGGTGTTGATGACTTGCTAGCGGTTACGGCTGGAGTCACCAGAGATGAGCGTAACAATCCCTATAATCCCACTCAAGGTTCCCTCCTCAGCTTGACGACCCAACAGTCGATTCCGGTGGGGAACGGCAATATCTTGATGAACCGAGTTCAGGCTAATTATTCTCAATATACGCCCGTTAATATATTGGGTACAAAAGACCCACAAGTGCTAGCCTTTAACGTCCAAGGTGGAACCACCATTGGCGATTTGCCTCCCTACATGGCTTACAACCTAGGCGGTATCAATTCGGTGCGGGGTTATGGTACAGGTGACTTAGCCAGTGGTCGCAGCTTTGTATTGGCATCAGCGGAGTATCGCATCCCTGTGTTCAACCCAGTGGGTGCCGTCTTGTTTGCTGACTTTGGTTCTGACTTAGGGACAGGTAGCAGCGTACTCGGAGAGCCAGGAGTTGTGCGCGGTAAGCCAGGAACAGGCTTTGGTTACGGTGCGGGTGTGCGAGTCAACTCCCCTGTAGGCATCATTCGCGCCGACTACGCCTTTACGGATAAAGGTGATAGCCGACTTCAGTTTGGTTTAGGTCAGCGGTTCTAAGCATTGGGTGGAGTGTGGTGTGATAGTGTAGCCGGATGTCGTCCGGCTCAGAGTAAGGGAGGGGGGATTGACAAATTCCCCCTTTTAACCGTTGATCGATGAAGTTATACCAAGTCCGGCTAATTGCCCATAATAAAAATTTCTCCGCGTCCCCGCATCTTCTCGATGACACACAATTGAGAAAGGTAATTTTATCTAAGCACCCCTGTTAATCCAAAATTCAAAATCATTATGGTTCGCCTTCCACCTCAAACCGATCCACCCCTTTCTCCTCGGCAGACGTTGCCGACGATGTATGATTTACCGAGTGAAGACCCGGAGGAACCCGGATTGCCTGACGAATTTCACGGCTACCAACCATTACTGTTGCGGTACACCTTCCAACCCGCTAACTTTGACCCAGAAGAGGTTTTTATCGGTTCTGATATCAATCTTTACTACAATCTTCGCCATCCCAACTGGTACAAACGCCCGGATTGGTTTGCTGTGGTGGGCGTTTCCCGACTCTACGAAGGGCAGGACTTGCGTTTGAGTTATGTCTTATGGCAAGAGTTGGTGAGTCCATTTGTGGTCGTTGAGTTATTATCTCCTGGCACCGAGGATGAGGATTTGGGTCGAACCGTTTCCCAAAAAGGGAAACCACCCATCAAGTGGCAAGTTTACGAACAGATTCTGCGGGTTCCTTACTATATTGTTTTCAGTCGGTATACGAATGAACTTCAGGTATTTCGCTTGATCGGTGGTGCCTATGAACCGGCACAACTCACAGAGGGGCGCTTAGTGATTCCCCAGTTAGGACTAAGTTTGGGTTTATGGCAAGGGAGTTTTGAAAATATTGAACGCGTTTGGTTACGGTGGTTTACGGCGGAAGGAGAGTTGATTTTAACTCCCCAGGAGGAAGCGGCGGCTGCACAACAGAAAGCGGCGGCGGCACAACAGGAAGCGGCGGCTGCACAACAAGAGGCTGCTGAGGCTAGGCAGCGTGCTGAACGATTAGCGGCTAAGTTGCGTGAGTTGAATATTGACCCAGATGAGTTGGAGTGAAGGCATTTATCTTAGCTGACTCAATGCCTGTAATCGGTTGTGTATTGCCTTAGGAAAATTTGGTTGAATTTGAATGGCTTTATCGAAAGAAGCGATCGCCTGTTCGTACCGTTGTAATATTAATAATACTCCCCCTCGATTCCCCCAAGCTTCTGCATCTTGGGGATTGAATTGAATGGCTTGATCATAAGAAGCGATCGCCTCTTCGTAACGCTGCAAGTTATACAGCGCAAAACCTCTTTGAAACCAAGCCTCCCCGTATTCCGGTTGGAGTTGAATTACCTTGTCATAAGCCGTGATTGCCTCTTCGTACCGTTGCAACTCACCTAACGCCATACCTCGCTGAAACCAAGCTTGGATATAATTGGGATTGAATTCAATCGCTTGATTGTAAGAAGCGATCGCCTCTTCATAGCGTTGCAAATTGCCTAATGCGGCACCTCGGTTGAACCAAGCAACAGCATAGTCGGGTTGGAGTTGAATCACCTGATCAAAAGCAGCCAATGCCTCTTCGTATCGTTGTAAATTTCCTAAAAGCACACCTCGGTTATACCAAGCAACAGCATAATCAGGCTTGAATTCAATCGCTTTTTCATAACAAGCGATCGCCTCTTCATCTCGTTGCAAATGTCGCTGTATCACCCCTCGCATCACCCAAGCTTCAGCATAATCGGGTCTAATTTGTAGAGCTTTATCTAAACTCGTAATTGCCTCTGAGTAAAATTGCAACTGATAGAATACCTGAGTTCGTTCAAACCAAATCTCTGCATCATCAGGTTGGAATTGAATCGCCTTATTAAAAGAAGCAATCGCCTCTTGATATCGTTCTAATTGATAGAGTGCCTTCCCGCGTCCATACCAAGCTTGATAAAAATTGGGTTGAATTAAAATAGCTTCTTCATAACAAAAAATTGCCTCTGAATACCGATTCAATTCACCCAAAACATGTGCCTTATCTAACAATACTTGAGTCCGACCAGGTGTGGGGGATGGCACTTGGAGAAAAGCCATTAATCCGGCCTGTTTTAGAGCTTGTAATGCTTCTGTCGCTGATGGGTAGCGTTGACGAAAATCATAGCGTACCATCCTATCTAAAATTTCGGCTAACTCAGAGCTAACTTGTGCCTTGTCGCGCCAAACCACTTCACCATTGGCATCTTCTGGTAAGTTGCGTGGCAGAATTCCTGTGAGGGCTTGAATCGCAATCATTCCCAGGGCATAAATATCACTACTAAACTTTGACTTCCCAAGAGCTTGCTCGCTCGGCATATAGCCACGAGTACCCATATTAACCGTCAACGTTACGCTATTTTGGGAATCCGTTGCTTGGGTAGTCAGTTGTTTGACTAAGCCAAAATCAATCAGAACAATTTTGCCATCTTTGTTGCGTCTAATATTGTCAGGCTTGAGGTCACGGTGGATGACATTCTGCTGATGCACAAATACCAAAACGTCCAGAATATCTCGTAAAAGGGCAATGACATAAGCCTCACTCAACCGCGTACCCGGAGTAAATTCTTCGCTGAGATTATGACCTTGGATAAATTCCTGAACTAAATAAAATTCTTGATTTTCCTCAAAGTGAGCTAACAGTTGAGGAATCTGAGGATGATTGCCCAACCGATAGAGGACTTGGGCTTCTGAGTTGAATAGCTGTCTCGCTGCCTTGAGATTATGTGGATCAGTGCCTTCAGGTTTGAGTTGCTTAATCACACATCGAGGATTACCCGGTAGTTGCCAATCTTCAGCCAAGAAAGTAATAGCATATCCGCCTCGCGCCAACTGACTGATGATTCGATAACGTCCACCCAATATTTGTCCTTCCATGAGATTGATTTCGATACGACAAGGAAGTGTTAACCGTTACCTGCCATAATTCCTAACCCAGGATTAACAGAAATGGGGCTATTATAGAACCCCTCGTCAACGTGTCAAAAAGAAGACGTACTGAACGCGCTAACAACTTCTGCAAACGCCTGATTCTGCTCCATTAAACTCATGTGTCCACCTGGCTTTAAAGTCACCAATTCAGATTGAGGTAATTCCGCATTCATGCGAATGCTTGCACCTGGTTTAGTCGCAATATCTGAAGCACCAACGATTAGGAGGACTGGAATATGAATCGTGGAAAGTGTTGCTGTTTCATCGTACTTCAACATCGCCAGGGTGCCACGCGCCAGAACACCAGGCGAACCCAAAGCCGATAATAAAGCGGAGAATTCTAATTGACCTCGTGTTTCAGTTCCTTTAAATCCCGATAATTCTACACTAATGTGGAGCGAACCATTGAGATAACTCAACCAAGTCATCAACCAAAGGAGGGGTGATAAGCCAATGGTGAGGTACAACAAGGGTTCGAGTAATGGCTTCTGCACGGCGCGTAAGACTTTGCTCCCAATCGCTGTTTTGACTGGATTGGTATAGGTGGTATCCACCAAAATTAAACCTGCCACCCGACTCCCCAACTGTTCTGGAAATAGCCGACAAAAAGTGAGGGTAAGCATACCGCCCATACTGTGTCCGAGTAAGATAACTGGCTTCCCGACTAAATCAACAACGGCTTCAAGATCACGCGCATATTTTTCGAGTGAGTAATCCTGATTTTTGGGTTTACTCGATTTTCCCAACCCCGGCAAATCCCAGACAATCACGCGGAAGCGATCGCTTAATTGTCGCTTGGCGTAATACCATACAGTACTGTTTGGTCCCCACCCATGTGACAAGATAATCGGTTGTCCATCCTCTGGACCATAAAACTCCACCTGAAGAACCGTACCATCCGGACGCCGCAAGCGCTGCACCCTTTCCGAACGAATGCGCTTCGGTTCATCCCGTCCCGGACGCCGAAACAACGGCAAACTGATAAAACGACCCCCGCCAGACCAGAGTATCATCGCCAGTCCGCTCACCCAGTAAAACATCCCCACCAGTTCACCGATATACCACTCATAGAGGAGGTAAATGCCCCCACCCACGATACTAATGGATAGCAGTCCAACTAGCCAGATGAGGAGGAAATGGAAGGGCATAAACACCATGAATTAAAACCTCTGGTAGGGTATTCTCTTCATTGTCAAAGAGGTTAATACTGAGGTTAAGCCAGAGTTGGCTCAATCGCAACTCAGCAACGGTGGGAAACCGATTCAATACAACCGTCACCCGCCTTCATTCTTGATTCACTATCTCAATAGGAATCATCACTGTAAACGTGGTGCCGACTCCTACTTCACTGGTAAATGTGATTCTGCCGCCGTGTAATTCCACACACTTTTTCGCAACCGTCAGCCCTAAGCCTGAACCGGGAATACTCTCAACATTGGCTCCTCGATGAAAGGCTTCAAATAGATGAGGTTGATCGGATAGAGGAATGCCAATTCCTGTGTCATATACTTTAAATAAAATGCCTTCTGGACTCCGAATGATTTCTAATTCAATCTCGCCCCCTTGCGGGGAATACTTAACGGCATTGGAGAGCAAATTTGATAAAATATAGCGCAAGAGCTTATCATCCATTAAAGCCCATTCCGCTTCGCTTTGGCTAGAGAAAGCCAAGGTATGCGAAGAGGTGGCATAAATCCGCATTTCTTGGAGCATCTGCTGACAAAAAGCATTGAGTTCAAGGCGTGTAGGCGCAAACTCTAGCCTTCCCGTTTCGGCTCGATTAATCGTTAAAATATCATCTAACATTTGCCTCATTTCTTTAGCGGCTGATACAATCCGCTGAAGATTTCGAGTGCGTTTATCCTGAGACCATCCCTGTGCAGACGATTCCAGAATTTGAGCCGTTAGTAAGATAGTACTCAAGGGGGTACGAAACTCATGGGAGGCCATAGAAAAGAAACGGAGTCGGAGTTCACTGAGCGCTTGCTCTCGTTCTAATGCCCGACGCATATCCTCGGCTCGTTTTCGGTCTGTAATATCAATTCCAATACTGATGATATGTTTAATCGACCCATCCGTATCAAGAATCACGGTATTAAACCAAGAAATGAGGTGGCGATTGCCGTCTCGTGTCAGCCAGGAATGTTCAGACTCATTGGGAAATTGACCCGATTGGAGTTCTTGAATCATCGATTGGACTTGTTCCACTTCTTCTGGGATTAAAAACAAATCCCAAATATATTGCCCCTGAACTTCCTCCAACGAATAGCCAGTCATTTGCTCACAAGCGCGATTGAAACGGACAAACCGGCCTTGAGCATCGAACACGGCAATTAAAGCATTGACCGCTTCTAAAATCGCTGAAATAAAGTTACGTTCTTCGAGTAAAGCCAGTTCAACGTGTTTGCGATCCGTAATATCCAAATCTAACCCTGCCATCCGCACGGGTCTATCCGTTTCGTCATGAAAAACCTGACCCAATCTTGATAACCAACGAACATTACCGTTGGGCAAGATAATGCGGAATTCATCCTCATAATTCTGTCGTTTTGGAAGAATTTGTTCAACTTTTTGAACCACCCGATCGCGGTCTTCTGGGTGAATCATCCCCATAAAACTTTTATAACTCTGATCCCAGCCTTCAGTGGCAAGTCCCAAGACGTGATGAAAGTTTTCAGACCATGTCATCTGATCGGTCAAAATATTCCAACTCCAGGTACCCATATGAGAGGCTTCCAGAGCCGTGCACAGTTGTGCCTCACTGATGCGGAGTGCCTCCTCCACCTGCTTGCGCTTTGTAATATCGATGGCGGTGCCCAATAGTTTTTCCGGTTGACCATCCGGCCTTCGGCTGAATACGACCTCCCAAGTGTGGAGCCAGCGCCATTCACCCTTGGAATTTTTCAGGCGAAATTCCTTTTCGACCACCTCACCCTCTTGGGCTGTGGCGCATCGTCTTCGACTTTCAATCACCTGAGGCAAATCTTCAGGATGTATACGTTCTTCGGAAAACTGCCAATTGATGGCTCGTAATTCGGCTTGGGTGCAGCCCAACAACTCCTCGGTTCGACGATTGGCGTACACATTACCTTCTTGGATTAGGTCATAGATGTAAAGCTGACTGGGAGTTGTGTCGGCAATTTTTTGCAGCAGACGCTGACTTTCTCGCAAAGCGATCTCAACTTGTTCGCGTTCTGTGATGTCGCGCAGAATTGACAAATGCTGTCCTGGTAAAAAGTCAGCTTTCGCGGCATAATCCACGTTTCGCACAGTTCCGTCCAAACGGAAAAGGCGCATTTTCCCTGTTAACTGCCCCTGCTGGCGGAAGGAACGCCACACCGATTTAAAATCAAAGTCCGGTTCCATAAAGTCTACAATCCGCCGACCCAACAGCTCACTCAAGGGCAGACCGAACAACTGGCAGGCAGCGGGATTCGCTTCTAGATACATCCCCTGGTTATCTGTGATCGTGATGGCGTCCAAAGACTGCTCAAAGATGGCTCGTAACTGCTGCTCCCTCATCCGAATGGCTGTGATATCTGTCGCTGCACAGGTGATGCCGATCAGCTCACCGATTGACTCAAATAACGGTTCTACGGTCAGATCGTAATAGCGAATTTCTCCTTTGACCGTGACAAATACCTCTTCCCGCGTCCCTACTCCTGTTGTCAGCACTCGCTGCTTGATGGCTGTCAGCCGTTTGGCGTCTTCAGGAGCCATAATTTCCGCGTCTGATTGACCGATGACTCTCTGGATTTGGGTCTCAGGATTCGGACTGTATATCCAGGTGTAACGTAACTCACGGTCTTGGCTGAAAACAAAGGTTGGCGAATTTTGCAGCGCCACCCGAAAGCGCTGTTCACTACTTCGGAGTGCCTCTTCCATCTGCTGGCGCTCAGCAATTTCAGCCAGTAAGTCTTCAGAGATTTGTATTAACTGAGTGAGGCGCTCTGCGATCGCAATTTCTAGCTCCTGATTGACTCTGCGTAATGCCTCTTCTGTCTGCTTGTAATCGCTCACATCACGAGCCACGCCATAAATCAACCCTTCTTCCAGAAAGGGGACAGCCGTCCAAGACAGCCATTTGTAAGAACCATCCTTGCGGCGATAGCGATTCTCGAACCGAGTAATACACACACCCCTGCTCACCTGTTCCATCTGAGCCTTGGTGGCTTCCACGTCTTGCGGATGAACAAAATTAATCCAGGGTTGGGCTTTTAATTCTTCAATCGTAAAGCCCAAGATTCTCTCCCAAGCTGGATTGAGCTGGGTGGCGTAACCATCGGTGTTGCTAATCATTAGCATATCCAGCGACAGGTTAAAGAAGCGATCCGTACTGGGTGAATCCCCACTTGGCTGACCCCAAAGTTGTAAGGTTGAATCTAAGATTGCTGCAACGCTTTCGCCATCCTTTTGGGGTTCTACGTTTGGGCACAACAGGTCTTCTGTATAGAGCGAAGGAGTGAACCCTTGCCCCAACCGAGAGTACACCCAAGCGAGTACCATCAGACTAAAACTGTTTATGATCGCGACTATCAACATGGGATTAAACCCATGCCCAAGCCAGGATTGGCTCCTGAGGCTCCAATACACAAAAATAGTCACTCCACTCAGTAGGCACAGTGCCAACCCAAACCAGGTATTAATAGTTCTTTTTGTAATCACCGTTTTCATTTTTATGGGATTTTAATCGTCATAACTTGCGATTTAAAGTCTTAACTTGATATTTAACTTGATGTTCAACAAAGAGGCAAAATCTAGAAATAGGTCGGGGTAGGGGGAGAAAATTTAATTATGTTTCTTTGATTGGAAAATAGCAGGAGCCTTTGAAGAGGTAACGAAGTGAATAATTGTTACGTTTTTTATCGATAAGGTAAAGATGTTATGATTTGTCTTTCATTAATCCGCCATTTCACCTTTGCTGATGTGAACTTAAGCGTGATGGTTTCTCCAACTTCCCTCCTACTCCTCTATTTAACTATTTCAAACTCCATAGGGATTGGCTATGAGAATCCTGCTAGTTGAAGATGATGCGGGCTTTGCTGAAGCGCTAGCAGAAGCCCTGACCGATCAATGGTATGTCGTGGATGTTGCAAATGATGGGGAAGCCGGTTGGATGCAAGCCCAAACAATGGATTATGACTTGATGTTGTTGGATGTGATGCTGCCGAAGCTAGATGGGATCAGCCTTTGCCAAAGATTACGCACGAATGGCTACAGCAATCCCATTCTGATGATTACGGCTCGCGATACAAGTTACGACAAAGTGAGCGGCTTGGATGCTGGAGCGGATGATTATGTTGTCAAACCCATCGATCTCCCGGAATTGTTAGCTCGTGTTCGCGCTTTGTTGCGTCGAGGCATGAGTTCAACATCGCCTGTGTTGGAGTGGGGAGAATTAAAGCTTGACCCGAGTACCTATGACGTGTCTTACGATAACCACCCCTTACGTCTGACGCCCAAAGAGTATGCGCTTTTGGAGCTTTTCTTGCGGAGTGGGAGGCGGGTACTCAGTCGTAGTCTCCTGATTGAACATATTTGGTCATTAGAGAGTCCCCCAACCGAAGATACGGTTAAAGCACACGT
>DATNQL010000130.1:0-3431 GCA_036704025.1 Stenomitos sp. | reverse complement strand
GCCAACCTCAGCGAAGCCAATTTGGAGGATGCTAATTTGGAAGGGGCTAATCTGACTGGAGCCGATTTAACGGGTGCCAATCTTAAACATGCCAATTTGCAGAATACCAATTTAGCAGCAGCCAATCTTGCTCAAGCCAATTTAAAGCAGGCAAAACCTAAAGTCGATTATCGGACTAACTTCAGTGGCGCTAATCTGGCAGGAGTCAATTTAGTGGGATTAAATCTGGAAAAAGTTAATTTAAGTCGAGCTAATCTAGTGTCAGCCAACCTTTGTGGCACCCTACTCCAATCCGCCAATTTAAGTGGAGCTAATCTCTCATTTGCTAACCTTGCTGGGGCAGATTTAAGGGATGCTAACTTGGGAAAAGCTAATCTTAAAAAAGCTAATTTAAGAGGTGCCGATTTAAATGGAGCAAGGCTTTTTGAGGCGATCATGCCCGATGGTACTGTCCATGAATAGCCTTAGCCTTTATCGTTACCACCCAGCCTTTAGAGATTCTCGATCAGAGTTGCGATCGCATCCGGACGCATCCCACTTAAGCGAGTTTTACCCGGCATTAAAACTACGTTTGGGGCTTGGGAACAGCGCTTCAGACAACCGGTTCGCTCAATTTTAACTTGGTCTTGCAAACCGCGATCGCACAAAGTCGCCTCTAATTCTTGACATAGTCGTTTCCCACCTCGCTTGATACAACCCGACTTTTGACACATCAGAATCTTAGCTTTCGGTCGAGTATGCAATATTTGATGCTGAGGAATGATTTGTTGTGAGTCAAGCGTGAGCTTGTTGACCTGCTCAGCTTTTAATTTGAATTGACCTGTATGCTTATCTCGCTTCTTTTTCCCCATCACCAGAATCTGGTCACCCGGTTTTAAGACACGCAGGAGAAAAGCACGATTCTCTTTAGTCAGTTTGATCTGCAACTCGCTCGTCTCAACCCCCACGCGCAAGTATTTCAACTTTCCAACCTCATCACTAACAAAACCTAAGAATTGTCCTTCAACGCGGAATTCTGACACCAGTTTGTAGGTAAAATTATCCATAAGAGTATTACAATTGTGTAGTCAGGATCGAATTGTGCAAGAACTCTAATAGAGTTTGAAGTCCACTTGAGTGGAATTGAGCTATTCACCAGGAAATTAATGATGCTGTTGGCGAATTCTGGAGGGTTAAACCTATACAGGTAGATTCTGTAGGGGCACCTCTTGTAGGTGCCCCATCTTAATAGAATAGATGCCCCATCTTAATAGATGCCCATCTTGTAGGTGCCCCGCATCTGGGCTGGGCAGGAACAAGACCTGCCCCTACAAATCTTTAAAATCCGTCATTGCTCATTGCATGTCTTAGATGATGCAATTTAATTGAACATTATCCCAAAGCTAACACTAGGAAACATGTGCCCCCTTCCCTCCCAAAGAAGGGGACTAGAAGGTTAAGTTCAAGTCTCACTTTACTTCCCTCTACTGTATTAAGACAGCCGCTTCGCTTCCACAGTTTTCGGCAGTTTTAAAGGTTCCTCCAGAGGCGGCATTGCCAGCTCCCAACCATTCGCTAAGGTAAAAATCTTTCCGGCTTCTCCTTGCGTTTCCTGTACTACTTCTTCCTCAAGGTCTTTCTTAGCTACATAGACTACTAACTGCCCAGCATCACCGCGACGCAACATTACTTTCATACTTAATTTCCTCAGCGAGTTCTAGTTCTTTTGTGCGACAACCGACGATGAATCCTGTTGTCAAAAAATGTACGGCATAAATATAGGAGCTTTGCAAGAATGTGCCAATGCTAACCACATAGCCAACATCGCCTTTCTTCGCTAAAGTTGCCCCGATTTCCTGACCCGGAAATGTGCCATCGTTGCGAATTAGCTTGCGTACCCGTACCTTTTGACCGATTTCAAAGGTTGGTGGGCTGTCTAATTCCACTTCATCTGACGCCATTGGCTATCCTCCCATTTGGTACTAAACTAAGTAGTTCTTCTACGGTTAAACTCCGTTTGACTTGTACGGATAAATTTCTGGCGGCCTCTAAAACGTACTGAGTTTCCTCTTTTTCCAACGTCACACCATGCTGCTGTAACACATTGGATACGAGATGCCGACCTGAATGTTTTCCCACAACTAAACGCCGCTCCCACCCAACTTCTTCTGGGGCAAAAGGCTCATAGGTAACGGGGTTTTTCAGAACGCCCGCCGCATGAATGCCGGATTCGTGAACAAAAGTATTCTCACCGACTACCGCTTTCCAAGGCGGTACGGCACAACCGGATGCCCGGACTACCATTTGAGACAGTTCCAGCAAACGTCGGGTATCGATGCCCACTTGGATGCCATAAATCCGTTTCAGAGCCATGACCACTTCTTCCAACGCCGCATTGCCCGCTCTTTCGCCTAGACCGTTCACCGTAGTATTAACGGATTTGGCTCCCGCTTTAATGCCAGCCAGAGCGTTGGCAGTGGCTAAACCCAAATCATTATGGGTATGCATTTCAACAGGAATGGATAGCGAGTCCACTAGTTTGCGGACTTTGGCGTAAGTGGTGAAGGGGTCGAGAATGCCTACTGTGTCGCAAAAGCGAAATCGTGAGGCTCCCCATTCTTGAGCTAAAAGCGCTACGTCTAAGAGAAAATTTTCATCCGCCCTGGAGGAATCCTCTCCTCCGACTGACACAAACAAACCTTGCTCCAAAGCGAAGTCAATGGTTTCTTGAAGTCGCTCCAGCATCACTCGCCAGAGTCCGTGAAACTTGGCAGCAATTTGGATTTCAGAAACGGGAACGGAGATATGGACTCGCTTTAGTCCACAGGCTATAGAAGCAGCAATATCTGAGCGTACAGCGCGGTTCCAACCGAGTAATTCCGCAGAAAGTCCAAGGTCGTTAATCGCTGCGATCGCTTTTACTTCTTCAGTACCCATTGCAGGAATACCGACTTCTAATTCTTGCACACCCATCGCATTCAAAAAAGTTGCGATCGCTACTTTTTCATCTACATTGAAGGCGACACCTGCTGCTTGTTCGCCATCCCGGAGTGTCGTGTCATTAATTCGGATTTGGTTCATTTCTTTTTCCCTAAGCTGAAGAACCAGAAATTAATTGCGTTTAGTTTGTAGAGGTGTTCCAAATTGGATAAACGTTTGGCGTTTTAACCGACTGATTTTTCACTCTAAAAGTGAATTGCAAAATTTAAATGAAGTAGAGTATTCCAGCCAATCAAAAATCCGCTGTAGTTGTTCTAAAGAAACCAGACCATACTGCCAGAGAATCATGTGCAAGGGGCCTGAGTCTTGATCTCGGTGACGTAGCGCCACGGCGATCGCATCATCGGAAATATCGAGTTCACCCTGTAGAAAGTTGATGAATTCGGTCTTGTTTTGAGCGCATTCCATGACGATACATTTCACCTCTCTTACTGTATGCTTAGTTCATGCAG
>DATNQL010000129.1:0-5529 GCA_036704025.1 Stenomitos sp. | reverse complement strand
CTAGCTTTATTAAGGGTTTCTTCGTATTCTTTCTCTGGCTCGGAATCTGCAACCAAACCAGCACCGGCTTGAACAGATACGATATGCTGACCCGATTCGGTAGGGCGAACCACCATCGTGCGAATGGTGATCGCACTATTGAGTTGTCCCTCAAAATCATAATAGCCATAGGCACCGGAATAAGGGCCACGCCGTTCCGGTTCGAGTTCATGAATAATTTCCATCGCCCGAATCTTGGGTGCACCACTGACAGTCCCCGCCGGGAAACAGGCTTTGAGCAAATCCCAAGCCGTTTTATCGTCATCGAGTTCGCCCACCACATTGCTGACAATGTGCATAACGTGGGAGTAGCGCTCGATCAGCATTAATTCATCCACCTTTACCGTACCTTTCTTACAGGCGCGACCCAAATCATTCCGACCCAGGTCAACCAACATGACATGTTCGGCAATTTCTTTAGGGTCTTGTAGCAATTCTTGTACTAGGGCTTCATCTTCGTGGGGGGTTTTACCCCGGCGTCGAGTTCCGGCAATGGGTCGTAGGGTTGCGGTGGTTCCCCCTTGGGGTGACTGGGTGGCTTTAACCATCACTTCTGGGCTAGAGCCAATGATTTGCCAATCCCTAAAGTTGAAATAGGCCATGTAAGGCGAAGGATTAATCAGTCGCAGAGAGCGATACAGAGCAAAGGGTTCTCCGCTGTATTCTGCCGAGAGACGCTGGGAGATGACAACCTGAAAGATATCCCCGGCTTTGATATACTCTTTGGCTTTTTGGACATTCGCGCAGAACTGCGAGGGTTCTGTGTTACTGGTATAGGATAGTTTCTGAGTCGCACTATCTGGGGGTGTCCATTCTAAAATGGTGTCTGCTGCATTGAGGGGAAGTTGAAGTTTGCTCACCAAGGCACGCACGCGATCGCACGCTTGTTGATAGGCTTGCTCTAAATCAACATTCGCATCCCGCAAATCTGCATAGGCGATCGCCCAAATCTTGCGCTTGACTTGATCAAAAATAATCAGGTTATCCACCTGCATCCACAGTCCATCCGGTAAATCCCCTGCCTGGGTTGGATAAACGGGCACACGAGGCTCACAAGCCCGAATCAGTTCGTAACCCCAAAACCCGAACAAACCGCCAATACCTGGTGGGAGTTGAGGTAACTTAACGGGCTTATAGGGTTTGAGACAATTGGCTAACGCCAGAAAGGGATCGCCCTCAAACACCTGCACGGAAGCATCTCGATGTATCTGAGTTGTGCGATAGTGAGGCGTTAGCCGCGGAGCGCCGTGAGCATCTTGGAGCGTCTCGCCTCTGGCTTCCAACACCCATAAGGGGTCACAGCCTAAGAAACTGTAGCGTCCGATATTCTCCCCACCCTCGACCGATTCCAACAAAAAGCTATAAGGCTGACCTGCACAAACTTTATACCAAGCCGACACGGGCGTTTCTAAGTCGGCGACCCACTCCTGGTAAACTGGCACAAAATTACCCTGGTTTGCCAGTGTACAAAACTGCGAGAAATCCGGGAAAATCATGCTTTTTAAGAGTTGAGAGTGAGCCAAGGAAACAGGCTGAAGGTTTTTAGACATTAAGCATCAGGATGAAAAGTTGACAGGTTGAACCTTGACAGTTGAACGGTTAAGTGTTAGAGGTAATAAGCCGTCACCTATAGCCGACTAACCTTCTAACCGATAAGCTACAACCTTCTAAGCTTCAACCTGCAACCTTTTAACCTGTAACCCGCAACCTTCGACGCTACGCGCTACAAGAACCAAGCGACTCCAACGGCAATGGCTACGCCAAACAACCGATGCATCTAGACCTCATAGGGCTTTTTGCCACTGAACTTGAGGGTAGCGGGTTCTGGATTGCTGCCAATATTGCGGTCATTTTTACCGACATAAGGACGGCCTTTGTTGACTTTTTCGGGGAATACGCCATCAGATGGATGGATATACTGGATTTCACCATTGGGGAAAACCCGGTAAATCTTATAGTTGTTGATTTTGAATTTTGCCCGAAGTTGCTGACCGCCTAAAGCAATGCAGTATTCCTTGCGAGCAAGGTAAAGCAAGTTGTCGCCTTCGTTCATCACCGCTGCGCCACCAGTCGGCAATTCAAAGACTTGCTGTTTGGGGCTAGTCCAGGTAATGGCATATTTTTCTTCAACTTGAGCCTTGGTCAGCAAGCCGCCGGTGCCGCCGCCAAATATGGGAGCTTGTCCAGTAAGTTCTTCTGCCATAGTTATTTTCTCAACGTTACATAGAGCATCTAGGGAATGCTATCACCGAGGTTGTACAAGGCTAGCGACTCTGTCAAGAACTGTAACAGTTCGCTCATTTCTTTTAGTCATGGGTCATTGGCTCACAGGGTTGAAGGCTAAAGGTTACAGGTTACAGGGTAGAACGCATCAATCGGCTTACCCATTACTCATTACCCATTACTCATTACCCATTACCCATTACCGATGACTAACTTTTCGACCATAGTCCTCTTTCTGTTTTTGTTTTTGACTGAGGTTCTGGGGAACGACCGCTAATCGGCACGGTGAAGTGAAACTGACTTCCCTGATCTTTGCCCGCTGAGTCTGCCCAAATTTCCCCACCCCACCCCTTGACAATTTGACGACAAATTGCTAGTCCCAGACCTGTGCCCCCTGCGGTTCGTCGTAGAGCACCTTCTTCCTGATAGAACCGATCAAAAACATCTTCTAGACGGTTGGGTTCAATCCCGCGCCCCGTATCAGCTACCGTGACTTCTAGCATGGAACCCCCGTTACTCTGGGTGCCAATGATCACTTCCCCTTGCGGACTGGTAAATTTGCAGGCATTGTCTAGCAGTTTGGCTAAAGCTTCGACCAGCCACTCGCCATCCGCACGAACCAGAGGTAGGTCTTCTGGCACTTGAACGGTAATTTGAGGGAGTTCACTCACCGACCGACGAGCACGGATATTACTCAGGGCGAGTTCAACGCATTCTTCCAACGAGAGAGGTTCTGGGTGCCATTGCACGCGACCACTTTCTAAACGCGAGAGGGTGAGGAAATCTTGAATCAGTTTCCGCATCCGTTCAGCATCGGTCAAAGCGGTGTTGAGCATAATCTGACGCAACTCTGGTGACATATCCGGTTCGCTGGCGAGACTTTCGAGGCAGACCTGGATGGTAGAAAGGGGAGTGCGTAGTTCGTGACCTGTGATTGCAACTAAATTACTGCGAGTTCGGTCAAGCGCTTCGAGTTGCTGGTTCAAATCTTCTAGGTTGGCGTAGGCTTGGGCTTGAATCAGAGCAACACCAATTTGAGTGGCGATGGCTTCCACCATTGCCAATTCATCCGCTTGCCATTGATAAGGCTGTTCTCCACAATGGTGCAACTCCACCATACCCAACAACTGACCCTGATACAGCATCGGCACCATCAGCAGAGAGCGAATCGAAAATTGCTCGATCAGATTTTTTAAAGAGGTGGTTGGCGAATGGTGCTTATTTCCTTTAGACTTCGCCGTTCTTCGTTCAGACAGCTTTAACCGTGGGTCTTTAGCCTGATTTAAGCGAGGATCGTCTTGAGTATTTTCGACATAAACTGGTTCTTGATGCTGTACAACCTCCTGAAATAGGCCGTTGTATTGTAACGGCCAACTCTGCCCTCGTGTAGGGGCAAGCTGTACCTCACCCGCCCTCGGCTTTAAAAACTCATGGCTAATGGTGGTCACTGCATCCGTTGCCTTGCAACAATAGATCACACACCGACAAGACCCCAACGCTTGCCCTAACTCCTGCACAGCAACTTCCAGAATTTCAGTGGGATTGAGACTACGCCGAATGGCGGCTGTAATTGAATTGACTAGCCGTTCTTTTTGTTCTTGAGCCGAGATGGAACGATAGGCTTTGAGCAATTTGTACTGACCCGCCTGCAAGTACGTGACCAAACGATGGACAAAGGGGTCGGGATTGAGAGATTCTGAGAGAGATTGCGCCGCCAACTCACGCCGAGAAAAATCTCCTAAATACCTGGATTTGGCCTCTGCTAGTTTTGCCGCCAGTTCAGGTCGGTACACTTCAATACGATTCAAGAGTAACTCCGCCGCTTTCTGACTCACGGTTCGGTCAAATGTCCAGATTCCCTCAAAGCGCCGGGAGGTGTCCATCTCTGAATTCGGAGTCTCCGCAACCTGTGCGAGTCGTTCTCGACAAATCAGGCAATTGGCATAATGCTGCCCAATCACCACTAAATGCCATTCTTGACTCAGGCCATCTTCTGGATCAAAAGCTACAGTTTCGTAAACATCCGAGCTATTTTTAAAGTCTGTCTCCGGTGCCGCTAGTACATACAATTGAGATGTCCGTTCGGCAATTCGTCGATATCGGTGTGCTTCCTGACGGTAAAATCGCTCTCGTTGAAAGTTAGCAATCACTAAAGGCTGATCTGAGCCAGCCAACACTTGATCTTCCATCGCATGGGAGAGGGCGGTCAGAGAAGTCTTGAAATATACTTGTTGCCGCAGTTGGGGCATGGCTTGTAGTAAGCTAGCCAGTACGGAAGTCGTAATATTCATTAATAGGTTTTTGGGCTGTATCCAGGCATTATCGAATTTGTACGGCACCGATGATTTGGGTTGCCGGATTTTCTCGAATGACCGGCTCACCTGTCGTTAATCGGATTCTCTTGAGAGTGGTTCAGGAGCGCTTATGCACCCGTTATCAATGAAAGAAACATGATTAGAAAATTTACCCCTCCCCTTCACTAAAGCTCGGTTCCCCAATATCCCACCCTTGTTGTTTCAAAGAGTGGGAAAAGTGTTTGCGCCGCCTCGTGCATTTTTGAGCATAGCTATCCCTTAGGGCATCGCCCCTGGTTAGGCAGATTCTCATGTTTGCTCTATCAACTTATCCTACAAAACAAAGGCATAGTTCCTCGCTAAGTTGCAGGGATAATTTGCAAAAAATGACCTTGGCGATCGCGTCAAGTGCCTGTTTGTACATTCTTGAAGGTGTTTGACCTGAACTCAAGAGGATGCAGGGAGATCTTTGATCCCTTGTGCCATGGGTCATCCGTTCCTGAATGGATCAGTCACAGCCAGTCAATGCGCTAAATGGCAATTGACCTGAGCGCTTCAGAGAGTGGCGGTAACAAATCTCAAGAGTTAGAGCTGAGACGGCTCTGAAAAGTGGGCGAGAGGGTGAGTGAATCCGCTTTCAGATTTTCGGGCTGTACTCAGGCTCATCGCACCTGTGGGAAAAGTCATGCGATCGCACTACACCATCAGCCATGACAGCTCAGCCTATCACGAAATAAGGATTAGAATTATACCACAAAAGATAGTTTTATTCCTCATAATAAATAAGTCAATAGTTAAGGAGCCATTCACCAGAAATTCCGATATGTTTGACTACTCCAGCACAACCACCAGGATGATTGAACAGGCTAAAACTCGCGAAGACGCTTTGCCCCTTCGTAATGAAAAGTGCCGCTCAAAATTTTTTTTGCAACCTCATATTGCTCCAAAAGTTTTCCTTTTTTTTCATGGTTTT